>JAGOBZ010000127.1 GCA_017999015.1 Kiritimatiellia bacterium | reverse complement strand
CCAATCTCGGCCTCTCGCGCATGGCCGCCGCGAGCCAAGGCGTCACACGCGATCAACTCCTGTGGACCCATGACGCCTATATCCGCGATGACAGCTATCGCGCAGCGCTGGCCGTCCTCATCAACGCCCAGCACCGCATGCCATTCTCGCGGGTCTGGGGCGACGGCACCACCTCAAGCTCCGATGGACAGTTCTTCCGGGGAGCCAAGCGCGGTGCGTCGGGCGGCGACATCAACGCGCGCTACGGCGTCGACCACGGCTTCAGCTTCTACACGCATGTCTCCGATCAGCGCGCCCCCTACCATGTCAACGTGATCTCGGCCGCGACGCATGAGGCCCCCTATGTGCTCGATGGCCTGACCAATCACGGCACCGATCTCAAAATCGCCGAGCATTATACTGACACCGGCGGGGCCACCGATCATGTCTTCGCCCTTTGCGCCATGCTGGGATTTCGCTTCTGCCCGCGCCTGCGCGATTTTCCCGACAGGCGCCTCGCGCCGATTGCCCCGGCAGCAACCTATCCCTTCATCACGCCGCTGTTGGGCAAACGCATCCGTACCGACATTATTCGTGAGCAATGGGATGACGTGCTGCGGCTCGTAGGCTCGATCAAGGCCGGCCACGTTGCACCCTCGGTCATGTTGCGAAAGCTCGCGGCCTATGAGCGACAGAACCAGCTCGACGTGGCGCTACAGGAAATAGGCAAGGTCGAACGGACCCTGTTCATGCTGGACTGGCTTGAAAACCCTGATTTGCGCCGGCGTTGCCAGGCCGGTCTCAACAACAGCGAACAACGACATGTCCTGACGCAGGCGATCTACACTTTCCGTCAGGGGCGCATCATCGATCGCAGCCATGAGGCCCAGCAATATAGGGCATCCGGCCTCAACCTGGTGATCGCCGCCATTGTCTATTGGAACGCGACTTACATGGACGCCGCCGTCCAGCATCTGCGAGCGGCCTCGGCCGCGGTGCCCGACGATCTCCTTGCCCATACCTCCCCGGTGGGCTGGGAACATATCGCCTTTTCCGGTGACTTTCTCTGGGATAGAGCGGCGGCATCCGCTGGCCGTAAAGCGCTCAACCTGACGCAAGATATCCGCGTCGCGTAGTTGTTCGCTGGCTGTTCTTCCTTAGCGTTGTCTGGCGTACCATCCACGCTATGCCCTCAAAGACAGCGTCAGCGAGGTTGCGCGACAGCTCGGTGTGTCGCGCCCTACCCTGCGCCGGTTTCGCGCGCGCATGACGCAGGGCGATGTGTAACCTCTATGCGTTGATCAAAGGCCATGAAGCGCCCGCTCGATTGACTCTTGCGGGTAATGAGAACATTTAGAGAACATGATTAGTTCAAGAATGTTCTCAAATGTATGGAAAGCTCCAAAAACCGCGAGATCGCCACGCTGCGCGATCGAATCGCCACGATCGAATCGAACGGCCGCCGCGCGCATGGCGTGCTTCCCTTTGGCATCGACCCGCTCGACCGCAAGGTTCCCGGTGGCGGGCTCGCACTGGGGGCGCTGCACGAGGTAGCGGGCGGCTACACTGACTGCTCCATCATGGGAGAAGGTGTGCTGTCACAAAAATGGGACATGTCCCGTCTTCCGGGACTAATCCAAAAAAAAGTTGCAATCCTCTCGCAATAAGCGTAGAGGCCCCCTTGCCGAGAAGAGTTCGTGGGTTGGTATCCCCACGCTCGCATTTTTGCGGGATCTGTATCCATCGTCCGTTCGACCGCAGGTCGCAGGGCGACCAGATATTCACCCACGGCGCCCTTTTGACCAACCAGGTCAACGGTGCGCGGGTGGACTTTTCGGGCTCCTTCTCGCCGCGCCGTGACCAGACAGATGAGCGCGCGTTTGCACCAGAAATCCCGAGCGCCTGCGCTCATCCCAAATCCGGTTGAGACCGATCAGCAGCCTATGTGGCGCCGTTCGGCTTCGCTTCCCCTTCATTCATCAGCGAGCCTCCGCTTCATCTGTAGCGGACGGCCAGGAGTTCCTATGCCCTCAACACTTTCCCGCCGCCTATTCCGGGCGACTCTGCCTCTTGCCGCGCTCTTCGCGCTGGCCGCGTGCGGAAGCGGGTCGGATGCGGACGGGGGCGACGGCGCGTGGGGTGCCGGACCACCGCCGCTCGTGGTGGCCATGACCGTCAAGGCACAGTCCATTCCCAACATCGTCGAACTGCCCGGCCGTATCGAAGCGGTGCGCACGGCGGAGGTTCGCGCACGCTCAGACGGCATTATCGAGCGCCGCCTCTATCAGGAAGGCACCGATGTGGTGGAGGGAGCGCCCCTGTTTCGCATCGATCCGCGCGACCTCAATGCCCAGGTGGATCAGGCGCGGGCGACGCTGCGCCGCGCCGAGGCCGCGCGCACCAATGCCCAGCAGATCGTTCGCCGCTATGCCCCGCTCGTCGCAGATCGGTCGGTCAGCGCGCTGGAGTTCGACCAGGCACAAGCGACCTTGCGGCAGGAAGACGCCAATGTCGCGGACGCACGGGCGGCCCTTGCGCGGGCGCAGCTCCAGCAGAGCTACACCATCGTGCGTGCGCCGATCGCCGGGCGCGTCGGTCGCGCGCAGGTAACGGAAGGCGCATTGGTCAGCGCCTCATCGGCGACACCGCTTGCCACGGTTGAACAGCTTGCGCCGGTCTATGCCGTGTTCACGCAGTCCAGTGCCGCTGCTCTCGACCTCATCCAGGCGCAGCGTTCGGGTTCCCTCGATGTGCCGGCTCTGTCGCAGATCGAAGTACGTTTGATCCTCGCCAACGGGCAGGACTATGCCGTTGCGGGAAAGCTGGATTTCTCGGACCAGACCGTTGATTCGACGACCGGTAGCCAGACCCTGCGCGCGGTTTTCCCAAATCCTGAGCGGCTGCTGCTGCCCGGACAGTTTGTGCGCGGCAGGCTGAGCATTGGAACGGCACCCAGCGGCATCATGATCCCCGCGAAGGCGGTGCAGATGGGAGAAAGGAACGCCACGGTTTCAGTGGTCGGTCGCGACTCAACCGTAGAAGCACGCAGCGTTCAGCTCGGCGCGCAGGTTGGTGGAAACTGGATCGTCCGCTCCGGCCTCAAGCCCGGCGACCGCGTGATCGTCGAGGGCTGGCAGAAGGCGCAGCCAGGTCAAAAGGTGCAGGTGCGCGGCGACGCTGCCCCCGCTCAGACGAAGGGCGGGCGCTGAGATCATGGACAGCTATTTCGTACACAAGCCCGCCGTCGCGTGGGTCATCGCCCTGTTCATCGCGCTGTTCGGAACGATGGCGCTCATCAACCTGCCGATCGAGCAATATCCGGCGGTCGCGCCGCCGTCTCTGACACTCAGCTACACCTATAACGGTGCCGACGCCGAGACGATGGACAAGAATGTCACCGCCGTCGTCGAGCGCGAAATGAACGGCGTGCCCAATTTCCTCTATATGTCGTCGACCAGCCGCGCCAACGGCACCGGCGAGATCGTGGTCACTTTCACCTCCGGCACTGATCTCGATGTCGCGCGAACGCAGGTGCAGGATCGTCTCAACCGCGCCGAACCCCGCCTGCCTGAGGATGTGCGTCGTCTGGGCATCCAGATTGCCGACAATGCTTCGGGCTTCCTCGAAGTCATCGTCCTCAAGTCCCGTACCGGCGCGACGTCGCCGCTGGACCTGGGGGATTTCGCATCGACCAAGGTGGTCAACGAACTGCGCCGCGTGCCGGGCGTGGGCAACGTCTCGCTCTTCTCCTCGGAGAAGGCGATGCGGGTCTGGCTCGATCCGGAGAAGCTGGCCGGATACAGCCTGTCGGCGTCCGATGCGCTCGCAGCCGTTCAGGAGCAGAACAGCCAGACCGCCGGCGGCGGTCTCGCGGAACAGCCTCTCGCGCCCGGCTCGTCTTTCAATGCGCGCATTGTGACCCAGAACCGCTTCACCACTGCGGAGCAGTTCCGCGATATCATCGTGCGCGCCAATCCTGATGGATCGACGGTCCGGCTCGGCGACGTCGCGCGCGTCGAACTCGCCGCCGACAATTATAATTTCAAATCGACGCTCGACGGCAAGGAAGTCGCGGGGCTTGCCGTCCAGCTCAGTTCCGGGTCCAACGCCATCGCGACCAAGAACGCGCTTTCCGCGCGGATGACAGAGCTGGAGCGCAGCTTTCCGAAGGACATCACCTGGGCGGTGTCCTACGACACCACGCCGTTCATCCAGGCCTCGATCGACAATGTGATCCAAACGCTGGTCGAGGCGATGCTGCTGGTGTTCCTCGTCATGTTCCTGTTCCTCCAGAGCTGGCGCGCGACGGTGATCCCGGCGCTTGTGGTTCCGATCGCGCTGCTTGGCGGCTGTCTCGGTCTCTGGGCCTTCGGCTTCTCCATCAACCAGCTTTCGCTGTTCGCGATGGTCGTGGCGATCGGCATCCTTGTCGATGACGCCATCGTCGTCGTCGAGAATGTCGAACGCATCATGGCCGAAGAAGGCCTGTCTCCCGCCAGAGCCACGATCAAGGCCATGGGCCAGATTCGCGGTGCGATCATCGGCATTACCGCTGTGCTCATCGCCGTGTTCCTGCCGATGGCGTTCTTCCCCGGCTCCACCGGCGGCATCTACCGCCAGTTCTCGGTGACGCTGGCGGTGTCGATCTTCTTCTCGGCGTTGCTTGCATTGACGCTGACCCCGGCGCTCTGTGCCACTCTCCTCAAACCGCACACCCATAAGCCGGGTCATACGCCTGAGCCGCGATCCGGCTGGCGGGGATGGCCACAGCGCTTCTTCAATGGTTTCAACGATCGCTTCACCCGTTCGACTGATCGCTATGCAGGCGGGGTCGCTGCCATGCTGTCGCGGCCGCTGCGCTGGCTCGCTGTGTTCGTCGCCGTGGTCGGCGTGACCTGGCTGCTGTTCGCGCGCCTGCCGGGCGGCTTCCTTCCCGAGGAAGATCAGGGCTATTTCGTGATCAACTATGATGCCCCGCCAGCGGCGACGATGGCGCAGACCGAAGCGGCAGTGAAAGCCGTTGAAACCGAGTTCGCGAAGCTTCCCCAGTCGCAGGAGATTTTCTCCGTCATCGGTTTCAACTTCTTTGGCCAGGGTCAGACGGCAGGCCTTTCCTGGGCGATGCTCAAGCCCTTTGACGAACGCAAGGGCAAGGACCTGTCGGTCGATTCCGCCATTGGCGCCGTGTTTGGCGCGGCGGCGAATGTTCCGGGCGCGAATATCTTCGCGATCAATCCGCCGGCGATCGACTCGCTTGGCAACGCCACCGGCTTCACGATGAAGATCGAGGATCGCGGCGGCAACGACCCGGCAGGGCTTCAGGCGGCGTTGGGCGCCATCCTCGGTGCGGCGTCGCAGAATCCGAAGCTGGCGGGTGTCCGTCCTGAGGGGCAACCGCCTTCGCCGCAACTCTATGTCGACATCGACCGTGTCCAGGCGCGCGCGCTCGGCCTCTCGATCGCCGACGTCAACGCCACGCTCTCGATCGCGTTCGGATCGGCCTATGCCAACGACTTTTCCAACGAGGGCAATGTCCAGCGTGTCTATCTGCAAGCCGACGCGCCGCAGCGGATGACCGAGGATGATGTGCTCAACCTGCGGGTGCGCGGCAGCAGCGGCCAGATGGTGCCCTTTTCGGCCTTCACCAAGGTCCACTGGATGCAGGGGGCAACCCAGTTGCAGCGCTATAATGGCTATCCGTCGCTGACCATCTCCGGCCAGGCGGCGCCGGGCGAGTCCTCCGGGACCGCGCTCAAGGAGATGGAGAAGATCGCTGACCAGATCCTCAAGGGCAGTCAGTCCTATGAATGGACCGGAACAGCCTTCGAGGAGAAGCAGGCGGGCGGCCAGATCGGCCTGCTGCTTGGGCTGTCGCTGATCGTCGTCTTCCTCCTGCTGGTCGGGCTTTACAACAGTTGGGCGATCCCGCTTTCGGTCCTGCTGGTGGTGCCGTTCGGTGTTCTCGGCGCGGTGCTGTTCACCATGTTGCGCGGCCTCTCGGCAGACGTCTATTTCAACATCGGCCTTATCACGATCATCGGCCTGGCCGCCAAGAATGCGATCCTCGTGGTCGAATTCGCGATCGAGGACGAGGTTGGCGACCGCACGCCGCTCCAAGCGACGCTGGAGGCCGCGCGGCAACGTCTGCGTCCGATCCTGATGACCAGTCTGGCGTTCATTCTCGGCATGGTGCCGCTGGTGATCGCCGGTGGGGCCGGGTCGGCCAGCCGTCATGCCGTCGGCACCGGTGTGATGGGCGGCATGATCGCGGCGACCGCTTTCGGCATATTCTTCACGCCGCTCTTCTACTTCGCGGCGCGCAAATGGCTGTCGCGCGCGTCTGTTCATCACGCCAGCGATGCGGAGGAACCGAAACCCTTGCCGCCAACCGCCACACCTGATGAGGGAGGAACGGCTCATGCATAAGCTTCTTTGTCTCGGCCTGACGACCGCCCTTGCCGGGTGCAGTCTCGCGCCTGCCTACCGTCAGCCGGTCGCTCCCATCTCCGCGTCTTTCCCCGCCACGCAGCCAGCCAGCCAGGTGTCTGCGGATATCGGATGGCGCGAATATTTCGCCGATCCACGGTTACAGGCCTATATCGCCGCCGCGCTCGCGAATAACCGTGATCTTGCCCAGTCGGTCGCAAGGGTTGCGCAGGCGCGGGCGCAATACCGGATACAGGATGCAGAGCGTTTGCCGCAGTTGAACGTGCAGGCCGGCGCATCGCGGACTCACCAGCCGTTGAATGCCTTGGGCATGGGCAGCGCGTTGCCAGGCGGCGGCCAGCCGGACAGTCCGACCACGATCAGCTTCAATCAATATTCGCTTGGCGTCCAGGTGCCGAGTTTCGAACTCGATTTCTGGGGTCGGGTGCGCAACCTTTCAGAAGCCCAACGTCACGAGTATCTGGCGACGGTAGAAGGCGAGCGTGCCTTCCGCTTGTCTCTGATCGGTCAGGTTGCCGCGACCTACCTGCAAATTCGGGCAGGCGAGGAACAGATCGTTCTTGCCGGACGCGCGGTCGTCAGCCGGCAGGAGGGGCTGGATATCGCGCGGCGGCGCATGGATGCCGGTGTCACGTCCACGGTCGACTATGACCAGGCCAGGCTGCTTGTCACGCAAGTGGAAACCGAACTGGCGGAGTTGCGCCGCACCACCGCTCAGAACGAAAATCTGCTGACGGTGCTGATCGGCGGGCCAGTTACCGAGGCGCTCCCTGCGTCCCGTCCGCTTGGCGAACAGGGCAACCTCACGGCGATCGAGCCGGGCCTGCCGTCGTCCCTGCTCGCCAACCGGCCCGATATTCTTCAGGCCGAACAGCAGTTGCGCGCTGCAAACGCCAATATCGGCGCGGCGCGTGCGGCCTTCCTGCCGTCGATCTCGCTGACGGGGCTGGCAGGGTTTATATCGCCCGCTCTCGATGATCTGACCAACAGCGGTTCCCGGCAATATCAGGTAAGTGGCGCGGCGTTGCTGCCGATCTTCGACTGGGGCCGGCGTAACGCCCAACTCCGCCTCAGCCGGGCGCGGGCCGACGAACTCGTCGCCGCTTATCAGCGCGCGGCACAGGGCGCGTTCCGGGAGGTCGCCGATGCGCTGGTTGGCAGGCAGCTTTATGCCGAGCAGATCGCCGCACAGGCCAGCGCGGTCGAGGCGCAGCGACGCCTCGCGCAGACCGCCCGAAAGCGCTATGACAACGGCATCTCGATCTATCTCGAAGTCCTCGATGCCGAGCGCAGCCTGTTCGCGGCCGAACAGCAATTGCTGGCCTTACGCAGCGCTGAATTGCAGAATGGGGTATCGCTCTATGTCGCGCTTGGCGGCGGTCTGCGGGAACGCTCGCCGATAACGGCGGGCGGTGAGCCGGCAGCAAGCGAAGGTGTGTTTCCATGACCGTTTCCGCAAAGGCTGCTGAGGATATACTGTGCGTCGAAGGGGAATGTCTGTCGGCGGACGCGGTGGACGGTCTGTGTGCGCCGCGTCGTCCGGTCCGGCTCGTCGATTGTGATCTCGATGGGTTGGACCTCTCACGGCGTGATCTGACGGGTTGGACGTTCGAGCGATGCAGCATGCGAAACGGACGTTTCGACGGAGCCATGCTTGAACGGACGGTCTGGAAGTCCTGCCGCGCACCGATAGCCTCTTTCGTTGGTGTTGATCTGTCGGATGCACAATTTCTATCGAGCGATTTCAACAATAGCATTTTCCGACGCGCAAAACTGACGTCGCTGACAGTGCTGTCTTGCAAGCTGACCGGCGCCGATTTGTCGGAAGCAGCAACGATGGGGCTGGGGCTTTCGGAGACCCTGCTAATCGACGCCAAGCTTCCTGGCGTCAGCTTTCGTAAGCAGAGGCTCGTCAAACTGGATCTGAGCCGGGCTGACCTGCGTGGTTGCGACTTCCGGATGGGCCCGCCGAGTCAGCTCGGTGAAACTTCCACGTGGAAGTCGCCAATGTGCCACGGCGTCATTGCTGCCTTTTTGCTCGCCCGATCCCCATCGTGGAAGTCGCTGCGGAGGCCGACGCCATGGTGACGGTGTTCGGCATTCTGAATCTCACCGAGGACTCCTTCTTCGATGAGAGCCGGCGGCTAGA
>JAGOBZ010000126.1 GCA_017999015.1 Kiritimatiellia bacterium | reverse complement strand
GAGCCGCGCACCCTCCGCATCGAGGTCGAGGACAGCCTGCGCCGGCTCGGCACCGACCGCATCGACCTGATGCAGACGCACGCGCAAGCGACGGAACCGTTCAAAACCCCGATCGAGGACACGATGGACTGCCTGATGGCGCTGCGCCAGCAAGGCAAAATCCGCGAGATCGGCGTCTCGAACTGCACGCCGGCGCAAATGGACGAGTACCGCGCGGCCGGCGCGATCGTGACCAACCAGCCGCGTTATAGCATGCTTGACCGCACCATTGAACGCGACCTGCTTCCGTACTGCATGAACCACGCGATCGCCATCCTGGCCTACTCGCCGCTGGAGCAGGGCCTGCTCACCGGCAAGATCGGCATGGATACGGTCTTCCCGCCTGAAGCCTTCCGCAACAAGCTCTCTTGGTTC
This sequence comes from Kiritimatiellia bacterium, assembly GCA_017999015.1. Classification (GTDB taxonomy): domain Bacteria; phylum Verrucomicrobiota; class Kiritimatiellia; order RFP12; family UBA1067; genus DUPH01. The sequence goes on along the minus strand of JAGOBZ010000126.1, from coordinate 8,182 downwards.
GCGCCGGAACGCCGGCGCGGCGTGCTGGACCTGCTGGCCGGCTGGCAGCCGCTCACCGAGAGTTATGGCTGTACGCTGGCCCAGCTCGTGATCGCCTGGACAGTGGCGCAGCCCGGCATCACGGTCGCGCTGTGCGGCGCGCGCAAAGCCGCCAACGCGATAGAAAACGCCGAGGCCGGCGCGCTGGCGATCGAGCCGTCCGACCTCGCGCGCATGCGCCGCGACATCGAAGCACTCGCTCCGCTCGAGCCATGAGAATGGATGCGCCAAGGATGGAGGTATCGTGAAACACGCCCTGCTCTTACTATCCATGCTGCCTCTGTTTTCGAGCCCAGCGGCGCAGCCTGTCCTTCGTCCGGCGGAGACACGCCGCCAGCTTGCCCGCATCCAGCCGGAAGCGGTGCGGCTAGCGCTGGAGGACATGGCGGCGCGCTGGCCGCAGCGCTGCGGCCAGACGGACCGCGCCTGGTGCGCGACGCTCGGCGAGCGCCGCGACGCGCTCCTGCGGCGTCTTGACGCAAAGGAGCCCGCCGCGGCTGCGGAGGCTGACGCCTTGGTGCGGCAGGTCCGCGCTGCGCTGCTGGCCAACCCGTTGTTGGACGCCGAGCAGTTTCTGCTGGTGCGCCGCGGCGCCAACAATCTGGCCCTGCCGCAAAATTGGCAGCAGCAGCGCGATGTCAACCGCAAGGGGCTGACCAACGAAATCGCGCTGCTCACCGGCCTGCGCGGCTCGCCGACGCTGACCCCGCTGCACCGCGCCGAGCCGGGCACCTATGTCGGCGACCTGCAACTCCACTGGGACGCGCGCCGCCTGATGTTCACCGGCGAGAATGAAAAACGCCTGCACCGCGTCTACGAGCTGGACCTTGCCGCGCCGTCGCAGCCCAAGATGTTTCCCTTCATTCCGGACGACGATGTCGACAATTACGCCGGTTGCTGGCTGGCGGACGACTCGGTGCTCTTTCTCTCCAACGCCACCTTTATCGGCGTGCCGTGCGTGGTCGGCTCCTCGTACGTCGCCGCGCTCTACCGCTGGATGCCCGCCGACGGCGCGATCCGCCGGCTGACCTTCGATCAGGACCACAACTGGTATCCCACGCAAATGCCGGACGGGCGCGTGATGTACCTGCGTTGGGAATACAGCGGCATCGTGCACTATGTCTCACGCCTGCTCTTCACCCTGAATCCCGACGGCACCGGACAGCGCGAGCTGTACGGCAGCAACAGCTACTGGCCCAACGCGCTCTTCTACGCGCGCCCCGTTCCCGGCGACCCCCACCGCTTCACCGCGATCGTGTCGGGCCACCACGGCGTGCCGCGCATGGGCGAGCTGGTGATGTTCGACCCCACGCGGGGACGGCGCGAAACGCAAGGCGTGGTCCAACGCATACCCGGCCGCGGCCAGCCGGTTGAGAACCGGGTCAAAGATGAACTAGTCGATGACTCTTGGCCGAAATTCCTGCATCCGTGGCCGCTGGGCGGCGGGTACATCCTCACCGCCTGCAAGCCGGAGCCCGATGCGCTGTGGGGCCTGTATCTCGTTGACACCTTCGACAATATCACGCTCATCCATGAAGAGCCGGGGCAGGCCCTGTTTGAGCCGGTTCCGATTCAACCGACCCCGCGGCCGGTGCTGCTGCAAGACCATGCGCGGACTGCGGAAAAGCACGGCCGCGTCAAAATCGTGGACATCTACGAAGGCCCCGGCCTGGCGGGCGTGCCGCGCGGTACCGTCAAGTCGCTGCGGCTGATGACCTATTCCTTTGCCTATCGCGGCATGGGGTCGGAGACCGACCGCGTCGGGTTTGACGGTCCGTGGGACGTGGTGCGCATCATGGGCAGCGTGCCGGTCGAACCGGATGGCTCAGCCTATTTCGAGGTGCCTGCAAACACGCCGATCTCGCTTCAGCCGCTGGACGCGCAGGGCCGGGCGGTGCAACTGATGCGGAGCTGGCTGACGGTCATGCCCGGCGAACTGCAATCCTGTTCCGGCTGCCACGAGCCGCAGAACAGCAGTGCCGGCCCGACGCGTCCCATGCAGGCCATGGCTCGGCCGCCCTCGCAGATCCGGCCGTGGTATGGGCCTGAACGCGGCATCGCCTTCAACCGCGAGGTGCAGCCCGTGCTGGACCGCTATTGCGTGCGCTGTCACGACGGCCGCGCTGGCCGCCCCGATTTCACGCTGCGTCCCGGTGTTCCGATCAAGACCAAGGAGGTCTATTACATCAACGCGAACAACCTCTTCCCGCCGGCCTATCTGGCGCTCTGCGCCTATATCCGCAGCCAGACGCAGGAAGGGGACAACCGCTTGCAGACGCCCTGCAATTTCCATGTTTCGACGACCGAGCTGTTTCAGATTCTGGAGGCCGGCCACCATGGCGTGCGCCTGGACGCCGAGTCGTGGGACCGGCTGACCACCTGGATCGACATGAACCGCCCCAACCACGGCACGTGGAGCGAGAATGTCGGCGCCACGCGCATGGGCCGGCTTGCCGAGCGCCGCGCAGAGATGCAGCGCCGCTACGCCAATCTGGACGAGGCGCACGAAGTCACATACGGTGTCGCCACACTGTCTGCCCCCGCCCTGACGCCTGAAGCGCCTCCCCCCCCGGCCCCTCCTGCACCTGCCGTGCCGGGATGGCCCTTCGACGCGGCCGCAGCCCGCGCCAAACAGCAGGCTCTCGGCGCGGTCACGCGCGCGCTCGACTTGGGCGGCGGCGTCTCGCTCACCCTGGTGCGCATCCCGGCCGGCGCCTACGCCGACGCAGACGGACGCCGCGTCACGATCGCGAGGCCTTTCTGGATCAGCGCCGACGAGGTGACCAACGAACAGTACGCGCGTTTTGACCCGCAGCACGACAGCTTCATGGAGCGGGGCGAGTACATGCAGTTCACGCCCGAAGAGCGCGGCTATCCGCTCAACACGCCGACGCAGCCGGTCTGCAGGGTGTCGTTCGACGCCGCCTCCGCCTTCTGCCGCTATGCCGCGCAGCGCAGCGGCCTGCGCGTGCGCCTGCCGAGCGGCGGCGAGTGGGAGTGGGCCGCGCGCGCAGGAGCCGCCACGCCGATGACATACGGCGGAATCGACGCAGACTTCAGCGCGCAGGCCAACCTGGCGGACGCCGTGTTCCACAAGATGGAACGGCTGCGCGCCAACATGCCCGGCGCGGCCATCCCGGCGTGGCGGCCTGCCGTCACCAACGTGTCGGACGGCTTTCGCGTCTCATCGCCGGTAGGCAGCTTCGCCTCCAATGCGTGGGGCTTGCGCGACGTGCACGGCAATGTCTGGGAATGGACCGCGGACCGGCTACCGGACGGACGCGCGGTCGCACGGGGCGGTTCATGGTGGAAACGCCCTCGCCACGCCACTTTTGCGGCGCGCGTCCCGTACGCCCCGTGGCAGCAGGTCTACGATGTCGGCTTCCGCGTGCTGGTCGAATCCGATGACTGATGGAGCTGACAGATGATTACAAGGCGAATTTTACTCGGATCGGGCGCGGCCACCTTTATTTCAGCGGCACTGCCTGTGCATGCCGCCGCGGCGGGAGACGCACCCAAGACCCTGCCGAAATGGCGTAAGGGCGAATTCCAGATCCACATGATCCACACCGGGGTCGGGGAATCGCAGTTCCTGATTTTTCCGGATGGCACGACGATGTTGCTCGACTGTGGCGATCATGCGGCGTTGACACGTGGCGAACTGGCCGTGCCGGTCGTGCCCGATCCGGGGCGTCTCGCGGGAGAGTGGATAGCCCGATACGTGAAGCGGGTCAACCCCAGCGGCGACACCGTCGATTACATGGTGGCGAGCCACTGGCATTCAGACCACTGCGGCACCCCGAAATGGCAGAGTTCGGCACCCGGCGTCGAATGGTGGAAACATGATTACTGCCGCAGCGGATTCGGACTCGCCGCGGAACAGCTTCATTTCAAGAAGGCGGTCGACCGCGGCTGGCCGACTTATGACGATCCGATTCCGCTCAACGACAGCGACAGTGCGCTCGATCACATGAAGCGTCTTTACCGCCATCTGCAGAAGAAGGATGATCTCTCCATCGAGAAGTTTCGACTCGGTGCCCGTGATCAAGTGGTACCGGTGAGAGGAGCAGCCAAGGACTTTTCGGTCTTCAATCTCTGTGCCAACGGAAAGGTCGCCTTGCCGGACGGAAGCGTGATGAACGTCTACGAGGAGCTTTTCGCAAACGGCAAGAAGCCGGGACGGCTCAACGAGAACGGGATGTCGCTCGGGCATATCTTCACCTACGGGGATTTCTCTTATTTTACGGCCGGGGATTTTTCCGACCGCGTCAAACTGCCGGACGGTTCCAGTCGCGACATTGAGACGCTGCTCGCGAAGGCGGTGGGGCCGGTCGATGTCGCGAAGATGAACCACCACGGACACTGGTCGATGCCGGAGGCACTGATTTCCGCGCTGCGCCCACAGGTGTGGCTGGCTGGAATCTGGGACCAACTGCACACCGTGCCCAACACGCTGGAACGCATTTCGGACCGGACCTATTACGGGGGACGTCAGAACGTGCTGGTCTGTCCTGGCGTATTTCCAGAACCCCGTCTCACCAAAGAGGCTCAAGCCCCGTATTTCAAAGACATCGCGCCCGAATGCCACGGCAAGGGCTGCCATACGGTCATCACCGTTCCGGAGGGCGGCAAGACGTTCTCCGTAACCTTCGTTTCCGCCGCGGACGAGTCGATGACGGTACTCGGTAACAGGCAGAGGGTCTCCTTGACGTCAATCAATTCCGGAACGTGAAGAGGCACACAGGAGGGATCCCCAGTTATACCACTGCTGAAAAGTATATGGACCAAACGGGCGGTCCCACACACAGGGAGGGACGAGCGTCTGCTCGTCCAAGGGCAAGCAGATGCTTGCCCCTCCCGTGTGCCTGATGCCCGTATAATAGTCTAAGAACTTTTCGGCAGTGGTATTATTTGCCGGCGGCTTGCAGCACGAGCTTCGCATGCGTCGCATACGCGCCGCGCGGATCATTCGCGTAGGCGCGCAACGTCTTTTCGCCCAGCCCCTGATGATCGCCCAGGCGGAACAGGGCGCGCGCCACCGCGAGTTCGCGCAGGCAGTTGGAGCGCTCGATATCGCCTTCGCGGTTCGAGTAGTTCTTGATCACCGGCAGGTCAGCCTGCATCGCGAAGGAATAGCCGCCCACGCCCTCTTTGGCGAGCAGCGCACCCAGAGCAGGTGCCGCCGAGCGGTCACCGATCGCCTCCAGCGCCATGGCCACCGCCCGGAAATGAGAGAATTCGTGGGAGGCGTCGAGCGCGTTCGTCTTGCGGAGGATCGCGGCAACCGCCTGCTTAGAACGGGCGCGACCCAGCGCGATGATGTAGCTGTCCACCCAGCTCACGCTGCGGTTGAACTGCCCCATGCCGCGGAAATTCCAGCCCTTGTCCCAATCGAGCGCGTTCACCTTTTCGATTAATTCGCGCTCGCCGTCCGCATGCCCCATCATCGCCAGCACATGGGCATAAACGAACCGCTCCTCGGGTTTGCGCGCCTGCTTGAACGCCGCCTTCAGCAGCGGCACGCTGCGCGCGGCATCGGTCATCACCACGCCGAGCCCCTGATACGTGTCGGTCAGGCTCTTCACCGCCTCCGTATACCGCGACTGCGGCAACGGGAACGAATCTGTCATCGACAGCACCTCCGGCGGCAGAATCTTCATCTCGATCAGATGCCGCTGCAGCGCCTTCATGTCCACCTTGCGCACGGTGACGCCGGCCTTGATGGCCATCGCGGCTGCCGTGCCTGCCGCATAGCCCTGATTCTGCACATCCGGCTGCATGCGCAGGATCGGCATGGCGTCGCGGTGGGCGCTGATGCCGAGCCCTGTCACCAGCAGGCCCTCCAGCTTCTTCGGCAGCAGACAGCGGTAGGGCAGATTGACCTTCATGCCGTGGTGCCCCGGATCCTCAATGAAAAACTGTTCGTGCACGGTATGGCCGTGCGAATCAAAGTTGCTGAACGGCTGCACCACCACATCGGGGTAGGTGCGCTCGTTCACGACGTCAAGCGGCGACATATAGAACGCGCCGATCAGTCGGCGGCGCTCGCGGCTGTTGATGACCTGCGCCTGATCCCAGATGCCCTCGCGCATGCTGTAGCGCGAACGCAACGCGAAGAAACAGAGGTCGGCGGCGTCGGTGTCATCCAGGAAGCCGACATCGGTGTTCGTGTAGCTGGACCCCATCAGGCGCGGCGTCTGCCCCACCCCCTGCAGCGCAAGTTCGTCAGCCGTGATGAACTCCGTCTCCTCGCCGGCCAGCGCGGCCAACTCCGCGTTGCCGGTGCCGTCGATCGCGGCCTTGCAGCGGATCACGCCGCGCTCGCCGTCCGGCGTCAGCACCACCACGCCAGTCACCGCGCCGTTCTCGACCACCACGCCGTTCACCATGGTGCCGTACCAGATTTCGGCGCCGGCCTTGCGGTTCTGGCTGCGGTACCACTCGGACTTGCTCTGCGAAAAGACAACACCGGTCTCTTTCACGCCCTGGTCGATCTCGCTGGTGAAGCCCACGCGGTTGCCCCAGTAGTAGATGCCGATCAGGCCGTCGGTCTGCACGCCGCCCATCTGATAAATGTACTCGCACACAATCGTGCGCGCGCCGTGGCGCGCCGCGGCGATGCCGGCCGGTCCGCCGCCGGTGCCGGCGCCGGCCACCACGACATCGCATTCGGCCAACACAGGCAGTTCACGCGCGTCCACTTTGACTGACCCCGATGTATTCGAAAGATAGGGCGGCAAACCTTTGGCGTGTTCGCCGATCTTCGCGGCGGCGCGCGGCGAGGCTGGCGCGCGGGTTGCCGCCCGAACGCTGCCCAAGGCCGGCCGGCGCGCGGCCAGCTTGGCGGCCTCCGTGCCCAGGCGTTCGCCTACGGCCATCAAGTTGCCGGGCTTCATCAACTGCTCGGCTGCCTGCCGCGACAGATCGGCCATCGCGCTCAGCACAAACAGGAACTCCGTCCCTGCCGGCTGAAAGTTTTTCAGGTCAACGGCATCAGCGCCAGGCCAAGGCGCCTGCGAGGCCGCTTGTCCCTGAATGCGGTCAGGATGCACCAGCGACAGCGTGTCGGCCGACTCCAGTTGGCTCGCCACAAAGGTCAGATCGCGCGCCTTCTGCTCCGCCTCGGCGAACGACCGAACCGAGCCGTCCTTCATCGGCAGATCGATCTCGCACTCGAACATGCGGCCCGCGATCATATCGGGCGAGCCCTTGGGCGGCTTGATGCCGGTGACGCGCGCGTTGTAGAGACCGAACAGCTCTTTGACGCGCAGGCCCTCGGCGCGCGGGGCCTCCCCTGCCACCACAATGCGCTTGAAGGTGTAGGTGCCGGCCGGGAATGGCGTTGCCTGTCCACCCGCCGCGCGCGCCAGCAGGCCGCGCTCTGTGGCATCAATCACCACTTTGGCTTTGACGGCTTGGCGTCCGCTGCGGTTCGCGATCACGACTCCCGACAACTTGCCGGAACCGTCGAGCAACGGTTCCGTCGCGTGAGCCCCGGTCAGAAAGGATACGCCGGCCTTCAGCAGCGCCACATCCAGCGCTTTCTTGACTTTCAACGGCGTGGTCTGGTCGGCGACGCCCTGGCCGGCGGCCGGGTCCTTGGCCGGATACACGTAGAACTCGCCGAGCAGTTGCCGTTTCACACCGGCTCCGAGCACCGCGTCAACTTTGAGATAGCGGTGCTTGCCGGCAAGCGGCACTGTGAGGGTCACGCATTCCATTTCCAGTTCACTCGTGCGTTCCGCCGTCTCGCCCAGCGGCTGCCAGCTTTTTTTATCCTGGCTGCCGGACACGCGGATTTTGGCGGTTACGAAGCCCTTGTCCCCCTCGCGATGGAAAACCGCCGCGGCAAAAGCCCCCACTTCAACCACAGCCCCGAGGTCCAACTCGAATGCGACATCTTCCTCAAACTGCACGCTCTGGGTGGGAGCTTCGCTCCACTTGCCGTCGGCCAGCATCGTGCCGCCGACATCCTTATGAACCGCAGCGGCCGTTTTATCGGCCTTGTACGTGAAAGGCAGTGACTCGGGACGGCGCTTGTCCGGCGTAAACATCTTGGCGATCAGCCCGCAGCGCGCATCGTCGTCACTGTCGAGGCGCAGGCGCAACTTCCCCGCCATGTCTTCGCCCAGGTAAGGCCGCG
>JAGOBZ010000125.1 GCA_017999015.1 Kiritimatiellia bacterium | reverse complement strand
TTGTCGATCGTCTTGGGCAGGCCCACCACCGTGAGCCCGTAGCCGTTCTTCGCGAGAAACGCCGCGAGATCCGCCGCCGCCGTGTTGGTGTCGTCCCCGCCGATCGTGTGCAACACATCGACGCCGTCCTTGACGAGCTGGTCCGCCGCGACCTTTTGCGGATCCTCGCCCTCCTTGACCAGCCCACGCTTGACGCAATCCTTTACGTTCGTGAGCTTCACACGGCTGTTGCCGATCGGGCTGCCGCCATGTTCAGTCAGGTAGAGCGCATGCGCGCGAACGGCCGGCGTGACCTTCATGCTCTGGCCCTTCAGCAAGCCCATGTAGCCGTTGACGTAACCGATGATCTCGATCTCCGGTGCCGTGCGGGTATACTCGTCAATCAAATATCCGATCGCAGAACTGAGACAGGGCGCCAGACCGCCCGCCGTCAAAATGCCGACCTTCTTCACCTGCTTGCTCATCATCTCTCCTTATAAAACCCAGTGCTTGCAAAAACGTGCGGCACAGTATAGAAAAACGCGGGGCGTCAAGACAAGCAAAGTCGTATTCAACGCAGCCAGAGGATCGTGCCGGTCTCCGCGCGGAGCTGAGCCCGTTTGTTCGGCCAGTCATAATGCACAAACCACGGCGCCGGCAGGGCCGAGCCGCTGAAGCCCGAGGTCAGCCCGCCGCCCCATGTGGCGATCGTGTAGTGCTTGGACTTGTCCAGTGCCCCGGGATCCGCGACGCCGACCACCAGACCTTCGAGCGCGAGATCGCCTTCCGCATGCAGCCGACCGCCCGCGTCGTCCGGCGTCACGCCGAAGAGCACCTCGCCCATGTCCGGCAGCGCGGCGTAGGCGCCGCGCACGAGCCGCCCCTGCAGCACGCGCGTCGGCCCGGCATACGTGTTGTTGCCCGAGAGCGTCAGCGTGCCGGTTCCCGTCTTGTTCAGGCCGCCGTCGCCCGTCAGGTTGCCGGAGACCGTGATCTCCCAGCCCGCCGGATCAAAATGGATGGCCTCCGCTCCGGTGCCGTTCAGGGTCGCGTCCAAGAATACCGTGATGTTCGTCACGGCACGGATCGTGCCGCCCGCGCCGCCGAGTTCGACCAGATAAGGCCCGCCGGCATCGACCGCGATTCCGTTGGAGATCGCCATGTCCGAACCGGTGAGCGACCCCAGGTTCAAGGTGCCGCCCGCCACCGTCAGGCGACCGTACCCGCCGCCGCCTGTCCGCTCGTTGAGCATGACGCGCTTGGCGAACACCTCGCCGCCCGTCATGTTGAACCAGCCGTGGCCGTCGGTCGCGCAGCCGAGATCATAATCCTGCTCAACGATCAGCGTGCCCCCCATCATGTTGTAGAAACTGCGCGTCTGCGGATAGTGGCCGAGCCGCACGCCGTTGCCCTCCGCCGCCGTGCCGGTCGTGCGAACAGTGCCGCCGGCCTGATTCAAGATGCCGGTCATGATTCCGCCGGTCAGGTCGCCACCGTTGCCGAACGTCATGGATTTGACCTGCAGCAGACAGCCGTCGGTGACGGTGAAAGTCGCGACGACATTCGTCAGCTTGACGGCATAGGAGTTGTACGAATCCATGCTGCCGTAGCCCACATTGTCGCGGTTGCCGATGGTCAGTTCATTGTATACGCAGAACGCCGCGCCGTTCGTCAACGTGATCGCGCCATGCGCCAGATGCCAAGTGCCGTTCGACGAGAAGCAGTCGCTGACGGCCAAGTCCAACCCGTAGCGGAGATTGACGGTCCCGCTGCCGAAAAAGCCGTTCGAGCAGACGAGCGAACCGCCGCGGTCGAGGTACAGCGTGCCGTTGTTCGTGATGTCGCCGCGGCCGAACCAGCCCGCCAGCCCGTTCGTGCGCCCCACATACAACGCGCTGCCCGAGTCGATCAGCGTCGCCCCGCTGAAACTGTTGGAACTGCCCATCAGGTAGCAGAATCCCCCGCCGGTGCGCCGAAGACCGCCCGGCCCGTCGAAATAGCCGGTCAGGTTCACCGTCGACGACCCGGTGCCCGACACGACATCGGTCCGGTTGCTGAGCGTCATGTGTCCGGCCAGCGTGAGCGTGTTGCTGGCCGCGCTCTCCTTCATGGCCCCGCCGTTGAAAAAGATCCGCTCGGTGACCGTCAGGCTCGGCCATCCGTTCAGCGTGCCGCCGTTGACGGTCGTCGGATAATCCGAGCCGCCCAAAGACTCGCCATGCTGCATCGTATAGCTGCCCGCGTTAATGATGATCGGACTGTTGTTCACCGGGCGGCTGACCGCCACCTCGCACGATCCCGCCTTGGTCAGGGTGAAGCCGTTTCCGGTATAGGTGCCGCTGCCCGACATGTCGAAACGCTGCGCGCCGCCGATCACCGCGTCGCCCGTCAGGGTCAGGTTGTGATACCCGCAATTGTAATAGGCGGTCGGCCCGTTGTTGACGAACGCACCCTGGCCGTTCACCCCGGACCCGCTGATGAAGAAATCCTCGTTCACGTTGGCCGAATAGGCCGACATGATGTCGAGCGTCGCACCGTCCTCCACAATCGTCTCGTTGCCGCTGCCGGTCGCGCCCAGCGCGCCCAGCACGCGGGCGCTGAGCCGCACCGTGCCCTGCGTGACGCGCGTGACGCCCGCGTAGGTGTTCGTCGCCGCGAGCTGCAGAATGCCGTCCCCGGCCTTCGTGAACCCCCCGCTGCCCGCGAGCACCTCTTGGACCACCGCCGTGGCCGTCGCCGGCGTCACGGCGATCTGCGGCGTGCCGTCCAGCGTCAGCGTGCCGTCGGCGTCAGCGTCGGCGATCACGTACCCGTTGGTCTCGAAGGCCATGCCCGCCACTGTCACGGCGCCCGACACATCCACCGTCTCGCCGGCCTGCGTCCCGCCCGCGCCGGTGAAGCGCGCCGTGTTGCCGTTCACCCACCCCGCGCCGGCATCCCAGTTGAGCGCAGACACGCTCCACAAGTTGTCCGGCCCGGCATCCAGCCAGACCTGCTCGGCCGCCGCCAGCGGCAACCCCCACGCGACACTTACCATCCAACCCGCCACACACGTACTCTTCATTGCCGGTTCCTTTCCGAATAATGCTGTTACTCCATGACCGTCACGTCGATCAGCCTGGCAGGGCGGTCTGGCTTCAGCGCAGCCAGAGCACCGTCCCGCGGTTCGCGCGCAGTTCAAGACGCTTGTTCGCCCAGTCCGCATGGACATACCACGGCGCCGGCAGGACCGAGCCGCTGAAGCCCGAGGTCAACCCGCCGCCCCATGTGGCGATCGTGTAGTGCTTGGACTTGTCCAGCGCCTCGGGATTTGCGACGCCGACCACCAGACCTTCGAGCGCGAGATCGACGTCCGCATGCAGCCGCCCGCCCGCGTCGTCCGGCGTCACGCCGAAGAGCACCTCGCCCATGTCCGGCAGCGCGGCGTAGGCGCCGCGCACGAGCCGCCCCTGCAGGACGCGCGTCGGCCCGGCATACGTGTTGTTGCCCGAGAGCGTCAGCGTGCCGGTACCGGTCTTGTTCAGGCCGCCGTCGCCCGTCAGATTTCCCGAGAGCGTGATGCCCCACGCCTGCGTGTCGAAGGTGATCGCACCGGTGCCGTTGCTGACCAGCGTGGCGTTCAGCGCGGAGGCGAAGTTGGTCGAGGCGCGCACCACCCCGCCTGCGCCGCCGAATTCGATCAGGTACGGCGCGCCTGCCCCGGCCGTGATGCCGTTGCTGCCGACATTCATGACGCCGCCTTCGAGCGTCAGCCGACCGTAGCCGCCGCCGCCGTTGCGTGCGTTCACCACCACTTCCGGGGCGAAGAGTTCGCCGCCGGTCTGATGCAGCCGGCCCGTTCCGTCTGTCGCGATCGCCAGCCGGTATCCGTTCTCGACCGCCACCGTGCCGCCTCGCAGGTTGTAGACCCCGTACGCCTGCGGCCAGTGCGCGATACGCAAGCCGTCGTACTCGCCCGGAAAGTTTACCGGATCTCCGCTCCAGCCATAAGTGCGGACCGTGCCGCCGACCTGCTCCACGATGCCGGTCATGCCGCCGCCGGTCACGGAGGTTCCGTTTCCTGTTTCAATGTTGTACACATCCAACAGCGCGGTGTCCGAAATTTTCAGGGAGGCGGTCACGTTGGTCGGGTCCACCGGATAGCCGATCGACGAGGTGCGCTCCGCAACATAGAACCGACTGTAGACCTTGAGCGCCGCGCCGTTGGTGAGCGCCAGGCTACCGGACGCCACGCGCACCACGCCGCACGAGGAACTGCTGCCGCTCAGGACCATTTCGCCGCCATAGCGGATGATCGTGCTGCCGCTGCCGAAAAACCCGTTGGAGCTGACAAAGCTCCCGCTGCGATCGACATAGAGCGTGCTGGTGTTGGTGACCGGACCGGCGCCGAAGACACCCGCCGCCTGATTCGTGCGCCCGAGATAGAGGGGGGCTGTGATGACGGTCGCGCCGGCATAGGTGTTGGCATTCCCGGTGATCACCACCGTGCCGAGGCCGTCGCGCGCAAGCCCGCCGGGCCCTTCGAGCACGCCGGCCAGTTCGACCGTGCTGTAAGCCTGCTCGCCCCGGACTGCCGTCATGCCGTTCAGCGTCATGCGTCCGTTCAGCTTGAAGGTGTTGGCCGCGCCGCCGGCCGCAACGATCGCGCCGCCGTTGCAGATCAGATGCTCGGTGACGGTCTGATTGGCGTAGGAGCGCAACGCGCCGCCGTTCAGCGTGGTGTCGAAATCCGCGCCGCCCAGTGCGAGCGCATTCATGTAGGTGTAGTTGCCGGCGTTGATCACGATCGGACAGTTGTTGACCTCGACACCCACGGCCAGTTCGCTGCCGCCGATTTTGGTGAGCGTGTGCCCGCCACCCGCCACATTGCCGCGGAAGTCGATACGGCTGGTGCAGCCGATCGTGGTGTCGCCGAGCAGTGTCGTCGTGCCGCTGAACCCGGAGTTCATGCATCCGGTGCCGGTATTGATCAGTGCGCCCTGCCCGTCCACACCCGCACCCGCGAGCGCCAGATCTTCGGGACGATTCAAATTGTTCGTGAAGGCGCCGTAAATATCCAAGGTCGCGCCGCTCTCCACAACCGTTCCGTTGCCGGACCCCGTGGCGCCCAAAACGGTCGGGTTCCACTTGCTCAGCCTGAGCGTGCCCTCCGCGACACGGACCACGCCCGTGAAGGTGTTGGCTCCGGATAACTGGAGACGGCCGGGCCCCGTTTTCGTAAAGCCGGCGCCGCCGACGACCTCGCTCACGATTGCGGCATCCGCCGCGTGGGCCACCCGGATCTCGCCGCCCCCCTCCAGCGCCAGCGTGCCGTCGGCATCCGCGTCGGCGATCACGTACCCGTTGGTCTCGAAGGCCATGCCCGCCACCGTGAGCGCACCCGACACATCGACCGTCTCGCCGGCCTGCGTCCCGCCCGCGCCGGTGAAGCGCGCGGTGTTGCCGTTCACCCACCCCGCGCCGGCGTCCCAGTTGAGCGCCGACACGCTCCACACGTTGTCCGGCCCGGCATCCAGCCACACCTGCTCGGCCGCCGCCAACGGCAACCCCCACGCGACACTCACCATCCAACCCGCCACACACTTACGCTTCATTGCCGGTTCCTTTCCGAATAATGCTGTTACTCCACGACCGTCACGTCGATCAGCCTGACAGGGCGGTCTGGCTTCAGCGCAGCCAGAGTACCGTCCCGCGGTTCGCGCGCAATTCAAGACGCTTGTTCGCCCAGTCCGCATGGACATACCACGGCGCCGGCAGGACCGAGCCGCTGAAGCCCGAGGTCAGCCCGCCACCCCATGTGGCGATCGTGTAGTGCTTGGACTTGTCCAGCGCCTCCGGATCCGCGACGCCGACCACCAGGCCTTCGAGCGCGAGATCACCGTCCGCATGCAGCCGCCCGCCCGCGTCGTCCGGCGTCACGCCGAAGAGCACCTCGCCCATGTCCGGCAGCGCGGCATAGGCACCGCGCACGAGCCGCCCCTGCAGGACGCGCGTCGGCCCGGCATACGTGTTGTTGCCCGAGAGCGTCAGCGTGCCGGTACCGGTCTTGTTCAGGCCGCCGTCGCCCGTCAGATTTCCCGAGAGCGTGATGCCCCACGCCTGCGTGTCGAAGGTGATCGCACCGGTGCCGACTCCGTATAGCGTCGCCTTCACGGACGTCGCGAAATTCGTCTGCGCTCGAACCACACCGCCCGCGCCGCCGAATTCAACAAGATACAAGGCCGGGCCGTCGGCCGCGATACCGTCTTGCTCAACGTTAGATATCCCGTTGGTCAACCCGATATTCAACACACCGCCAGACACCGTGAGCCGACCGAAACTCCTGCTGGTATCCGTCCGTTCATTGAGCATCACGCGGCTGGCGAAAATCTCGCCGCCGGTCTGATGCACCCATCCCGTGCCGTCCGTCGCGACACAAAGGTCCCAGCCGCCGTCCACGGTCAATGTGCCGCCCTTCATGTTGTAGGTGCCCAAGGCCGTGGGATAGTGAGCAATCCGGATGCCGTTGCTCTCGGCTGTCGCCCCGTACGTGCTTACCTGACCGCCATACTGATTGATCACGCCCACCAGCATCTGACCGTATCCGCTCGCGGCGGGATTGCCGATGACAATGTGGTGCGCGTTGATCCATGTGCCCTGCGTGATGTTGACAATGCCGGTTACGGGGAAATCAACGACCGTATTGGTGTAATTGCCCGCCTGCGGATCTGCCAGCGTGAGTTCGCCGGTGGCAACGATACCCGCGCCGTTCGTGAGCGTCAGCACACCGTCGATCACGCGCACATACCCGTTGGAAAACAGATTTCCGCTGAAGACCGGCTCGCTTTTGCACCGCACGCGCGACGTTCCGGTTCCGGACACGTGGTTGGACATTCCATAGCTCCCCGGGCGGTCGAAATAGAGGCTACCCGAATTCATGATTCTCCCCGCTCCGAACCTGCCGGAATAAAAATAGACGCTGCTGCTGTTCGTCAGGTCACCGCTTCCCCACAAGCCGCTGCTCGACCCCGGCCGCCCCACCCACAAATTTCCGCCGCTGATGACCGTCGCCCCTGAATACGTGTTCGTGTCACAGGACAGGATCGTGTATCCGGAGGCACTCTGCGCGAAACCGCCTGAGCCGTCAACCAAACCGGACAGTTCTATCGTCATCATACTTCCGGGCGACACCGTGATCCGGTTGTGCATCGTGATGCGTCCCGTCAGTGTCAACGTATTGGTCCCGCCCCCTCCCTCCGACAGCGCTCCGCCATTGAACACGATCCTTTCCGGAACGGACATGGTGCCGTACCCGTACAGCGTACCGCCGTTGACCGTCGTGTCGCCCGCCGTGTTTCCACCTAAGGCGCGCCAGTCGCTTAACAGCGTATAACTGCCCTCATTGATCACGATCTCCGTGTTGACCACCTCACGAAGGCAAAGCTGATGTCCGCCCGCCTTCGTCAAGGTCTTGCCGTTGCCGGTCAGCTTCTTGACGTCGATTCGGTTCGGGCCGCCGATCATTGCATTATCCTGCAAAATCACCTCTTCGAGATTTTTGTTCACATGCCCGGATCCCGTGTTGACGAGCACACCCTTGCCGTCCACGCCATTCCCTTGGATCGAGAACCTTTCCAAGGTTGAACTGCCTACGTACGCGCCGTTGAAATCCAGCGTGGCCCCTGCCCCAACCACCGTATCGTTGCCGGCGCCAGTCGCGCCGAGAACCGCCAGCAGGTTGGGACTCAATTGAAGTGTGCCGGCTTGGACTGTCGTAGTCCCTGAGTACGCATTCGCAGCCGTGAGCCGCAGAATGCCGTCCCCGACCTTCGTGAATCCCCCGTTGCCCGCGATCACTTCTTGGATCGCCGCCGTAGCCTTCGCCTGCGTCACGGCGATCTGCGGCGTGCCGCCGGCCAACGTCAGCGTGCCGTCGGCATCCGCGTCGGCGATCACGTACCCGTTGGTCTCGAAGACCATGCCCGCCACCGTGAGCACACCCGACACATCGACCGTCTCGCCCGCCTGTGTCCCGCCCGCGCCGGTGAAGCGCGCCGTGTTGCCGTTCACCCATCCCGCGCCGGCATCCCAGTTGAGCGCAGACACGCTCCACACATTGTCCGGCCCGGTATCCAGCCAGACCTGCTCGGCCGCCAAAAGAGACCACACGCCGCAAATCCATGCCACGCCGCCAGCCGCATACTTCATGACCATGACCACATCCCTTCCGTGAGCTTCATAACTTCAGCACGGGAAATCCAATCATCACTTCAGTTTTGTCCATCTTGATTCAAGCCGACGCAATACACGCCAACCACAATTTATCAGTACAATGGTAAAACTGTTGGCAGAGTTTCCGCAAGCCGAATCTGGGAGCTGGGAACGGGGAACGGGGCGGGCGCATCCCCGTTTCACTTGCTTGAATCAAGCGGTTGATGCCGTCCATCAGGGACCGATCAGGACAATCGGTCGGCCCTCGTCTTGCTCATTCGCGCGTCAGGGCCCGCAGGAGTCGGCTTAACCGGCAGCCGGCGCAGGCGCATGGAACGCGAACGCGAGACGCAAAACCGGTAGGGCGGTCTCGCCGAGACCGCCGCCGGGACGAATGCCCTCCCGTATCTCGTCCCCCCCCCAACTCCGAAGGTTGAACCGGTTGCCAGC
>JAGOBZ010000124.1 GCA_017999015.1 Kiritimatiellia bacterium | reverse complement strand
GTGCTACATTCACAGCAATCTGAGGTTGGGGCGGTTCCCCAGTCTCTTAACAGAACAGGGCGTCTGTCCAGTTCACGGTGAACCAAGACAGCAGGATGATGCTGTTCTCATCGCACAAGCGAGATTCCACTATTGACGGAGTGACAATAAGTGCGAACAAGGCGGTAGAGGCGACGGAATACCGCCGCCTGACTCCTGACGTTATCGCTTTGAATGCGCTGCCCACTCCGCATCTGTGAGCAGACGTTCGCCGACGCGATAGAGCGGGCGGACGCTTTTCGGCAGGATGCCGAAACGGAGTTTTTTGACTTCGAGGTGGTAGACGGGATTGTCCTCGTTGTTTTCCTCGGGCTGGATCATCCGGTACCACTTCCACGCGTCGTATCGGATCGCGTCGGAATAGCGAAGCTCGCCCTCGCGGGATTCCGCTTCGCCTGCGGCCGCGAGAATCAGAAGCGTTGGCGTGACCGGGTGCGTTTTACGGCCGGGGGATGCGAGGGAAGCGGCATAAGACGGCGTTCAAGGCGGAAGATGGGTGTCCTTGGGGCGGGTCCGGGAAGGAACGGTCCCGGCCGATGGCTGCCGCCTGCGGCTCATACGCGTAGCGCGCGGCTTGTGATGGCTAGCAAACCGGCTTGACTTGCAGATGGCGCAACGCCATACTTCAAACACTGTCAACAGGAGCGTGGCTTGTCGACCACCTTCCGTTTGGCGTTTAGCGGTGTGATGCAGGAGGGGTGCTTGTTTTGAATTCGAATCTGATCGAAACGAGATATTTCAAGCCGTGGATCGGCCCAAAATATGGACAGCCCGGAATCAACGGCAAGGCCGTCCTGATACTTGGCGAGTCAATTTATCGCTGTGCCAGAACATCACCAGGCAGGTGCATTGAGCTGATCGAAAACAACTGCAGCGGGGCCGAGTCCCATAAGTTCTACACGAACATTTATCTGGCGTGTATGGGGCCCGATGCCCCACGGCATCGTGAAAATAAGCGTGCGTTTTGGGAGAGAGTGTCTTTCATCAATTTTGTCGATGACGTTGTTGAAGGTGGATCAAGACACGCACCTGGTGGGGATAGCATTGAAAAGGCAAAGCGGGATTGGAAGAATGTTTTGGCGGCTTTGGAGCCACACCTGATTGTTGTTTTAGGCAGAAGACTCTGGGGATATCTGCCAGAACCGGACTGTGAAAGCAGCTTTGCTGTCGAAGGATTGGATTGGGATCCTACTGTAAAGATCTACGAGGTCGACGGGAAAACATCTAAGGCGACTTATATGCGTCATCCTAGCACCGGTTTTTCCAGTCGGTGGTGGCATCCGGTCATCAGAAGTTTTTTGAAGCAATAGCGAAAGAGCATATCTGTGGCTCGCCCGAAGGCCGGACCCTCTGATGTCGCGAAATCAGCCGACCATGATTGACCATGAATCATCTCGCTTCATGCTTGTTCTTGCTCTTTTTGGCGTGCTCAAGCCACTCCTCATCAGTGAGTAGCCGGTGTCGCCGCCTTCGCCGTAGCGGCCCAGCTTCTGGCGCACGGTGAGCGGGTCGACCGGCGACTTGTCGGCGGCGAGCGACTGGATGGCCTCGAACGTCTGGCGGGCGAGGCCGGAGACGAACATCTCGGGCGTGATGGAGAAGTCGGCGGTTTCGGACATGGTGGCGTGGTAGTCGAGCAAGAGGCAGCCGATCAGGGCGGCCTCGATGTCGGTCTCGATGTCGGTCTGTTGCACGGGTGCGGGTCCTTTCAGAGTTTCCAGTCTCCGGTGGGCTTGGGGTCCTTCGGGTCGGACGGCGGGGTGGGCCTGCCGCCGTAGTTGGGAACGGGGGTGAGCGCGAAGGTGATTTTCTTGCGGCTTCCGCCTCCCCCGCCGATCGAGGGCCAGATCGCGAGCCTGCGGCCCGAGCTGGTGCAGAGCATGATCTACGGCGAATTCATGCCCGCATCGGCCGGCATGGTCTTCGACATGCAGCGCGTGGCGCTCGCGATGTCGGGCCAGCCCGCCCGCTGGGGCGAGGGCCGCTACAAGAAAGCCGCGCTCGACATCTCGGCCGGCGGCGACGAACAGGTCCTCGCCGTCTGCGACGGCAACGAGGCCTGGATCGAATGGGCCGGTTTCGAGGCGGACGACCACCGGCTCGTGGAGCTGGTCACCGCGCGGCTGCGCCGCTGCGGCGTCAAGCCCGAGGACTGCCTGGCGGACGACGGCGGGCTCGGCACCGTGGTCATCAACCAGTTCGAGCGCACGGGCTACCCGCTGCGGCGCTTCAACTTCGGCGGTGAGCCGCGCGACAAGGCGCTTTACCGCAACGCCCGCGCCGAGGCCTACTTCACGCTGGCCGACCGCCTGCGCATGGGGCACGTGCGCCTGCCCGACGACGACCTGCTGCGCGAGGAGCTGGCCTTCGCCCGTTACGAGGTCGGCAGTTCGCCGCTGAAGCTGGTGCCCAAGCACAAGCTGCCCCACTCGCCCAACCGCTCGGACGTGATCGCGATGATCTTCTGGGAGCTGCCCGACGTCATGGGCGACGGCGCGGCCGAGGCCGCCGCGCTCGGCGCGGAGATCGTCTCGCCCACGCGGTACCGCCGCGACCGCGAGGAGACGGCGGGCGGGGTGTGGGAAGATTGAAGAAATTAGGAGTTAGGAATTAGGAGTTAGGAGTTGAGAATCATGAACGGAGAATTGATGGCGAGCGACAAGGCGCGGTTCGACGTGTTAAAGGCCGCGATAGACGCGGACCTGTCCGACCGGCGCGACTGGTTCGCGCGGGCGGAGAAGAACCGCACCGAACGCTTCAAGCGGCAGAACACCGCCAAGCCGGTTTACGACGGGGCCCCGAACCTCGTTGATCCTCTGATCGACGACATGGTCCGCGAACTCAAGCAAAGCTGCGTCACGGTGCTGTGGCAGGCCCCGCGTCTCGCCCAGTTCATCGGGCTCGACCCCGTGGCCGTGCAGCACGCCGAAGCCGCCGAGGCGGTCTTCGACTTCCACCTGCGACACGGCTGCAAGACACGCGCCCGCGTGTCGCAGATCGTGGATGACGAGCTGACGTTCGGCTTCGGTGTCGCGAAGCTGGTCGAGGCGCCCGGCCGCGGCGTGCTGCCCGTACCGGACTTCATCCCCGTGTCGCCGCTCTCTGTTGTGGTCCCCACCGCCACGGGCGAGTTCTCCGAGGCCGAGCGCGTCTGCCACATGATGAAGTACACCCGCTCCGAGTTCCTCCGCGCCGCCGCCGCCAACGGATGGGACGCGGAGACCGCGCGGCTCGTGCTCGCCACGGTGCTCGTCAAGAAGGCCGGCTCGGATCAGAGCGGCACGGTCTACGCGATGCGCGACACCGGCGAGGACCGGGCGCGCTTCCGCGACTCGGCGCTCGCCAACTCGCAGACCATGGTGGACGTGTGGGAGGTCTACTACGAGACCGCCGACCTGGGGCGGCGCGTCTGCTGCTTCTGTCCGCAGTTTCCGGATCTCGTGCTGTCCGACCGGCCCTGGACCTGGGTCGCGCTGATCGGCGCGGAGTCCGAACCGCCGGTGCGCGAATGGCCCTTCGTGCAGTTCCGCAACGAGGACGCCACGGGCTTTTACAACACGCGCGGCATCCCCGAGATCCTGGAGGTCGACCAGAAGGAGGCCTCCACGTACCGGACCACGCGGGCCATCGCCATCGACTTCGCGGGCAAGCCCTTCCTCTCCGGACACCGCCGCTCGACTCCCTTCCGCTTCCGCGCGGGCGAGTTTTTGGACGGCATGGAGATCGTCTGGGCCAAAAACCCCGGCGTGGATCACGTCTACCAGCAGGACTACTCGCGCAACCTGGCCATGAAGCGCGTGGGCTCCACTCAGGGCGCGATCGCGAGCGTGGCCGGCGCGGACCAGCGCAAGACCGCCACCGAGGTGGAGGCTATGATGGCGAGCGCGAACGGCATGTCCACCGACGCGGTGGACCGCTTCGCGGAACCGTTCGCGCAGCTCTTCTCGATGATGTGGCTATTCATGTCCCGCCACGCGCGGGCGCAGGGCGGCAAGACGGGGCTGACGCTCGCGGGCGGCGCGGTGCTCGCGCAGCCCGCGTGGGCGGGCGAGTACTGCATCTCGACAGGCGTCTCCGGCCGCTCGGTCAACCAGCACCGAACGCTGGCCAGCCTCACGAACATGGGCCAGCTCGCGCCGGTCATCGACAGCATGACGCAGACGCTCGGGCCGGAGTCGGTCAAGGCGTTCATGCTCTGGATTTTCAACACCGTCGATACAGAGTTGGCGCGGAAGATTCAGGGACAGGGGGTATGGCGCCAAGTTAAGGGATTTGCGGGACTCCTAATCGTAATCATAATCCTAATCTTAATCCACGCCGGCCAACGGATTACGATCAAGATTAAGACTGAGGGAGAAGACTACGCTGAACGTTCAACGCTCAACGCTCAAGTGAAGAGAGAAAACGGTAGGGACGGACCGCCGGGCCGTCCGCAAAGAGAAGGAAATACGATGCAACCCTACGACACCACGGGCCGCAGGCTGCCGCTGCCGAAGGCACGGTATGAAGCGCCCGAACCTTGGAAGGACGTGGACCAGTAAAACAACGGAAGCAGTTTTCACCACGAAGGCACGAAGGGCACGAAGGACCGTGTTGTCATGCTGAATTGTTGGCCTTGCTTCGCGATCTTCGTGCCTTCGTGGTGAAGTATTGTTGATCAAATCAAAAGGAGAGTTATGAGCACACCCGATGTCGTTGCAAAGGAAGCGATTGACCAGGCCGCCGTTGACAAAGCGGCTGCCGACCAGGCTGCGGCGAATCAAGCCGCCGCTGACAAGGCCGCTGCTGACAAGGTTGTCGCTGATCTCACCGGCGATCAGAGCCGGATCGCCAGCAAGGCCAGACGCATTGGGGGGATGTCGGAAACAACCGTGTCCCACACCAAGGCATAATCCACCCCGAAATAGTGGTGGATCAATTTGTCCCGCATCCTTGACATGGCCTTCCACTCGATTTCAGGATGGGCCTCTTTGACGCTGCTAGGAATCTGCTTTGCCGCTTCGCCGATAATCTCCAAGCTCCGGGCGTAAGCCCGCTGGCGACACTCGTCAGTCATAAAAGACCTTTCGTCGGTCCGTGCCGAGTCTTCGACCAGGAACTTCGTCTCGTCCAGAATATGCGCGAGCAAATCATCCGGCGAAAGCGGCATATTGCACCTCGTTGGCAACTTTCTGCCTGACGCGGGGCTTCAGGCTTTGCGGGGTGATCAGGTCGTAATTCGTCCCGATGTTGGTCTCCAGAAAATCACACAGACGGTTGAAGTTGTCGAACGTATGGCCCGCCCGCGTGAACTCGACCAAGACATCGACATCGCTGTCGCGTGTGGCGTCGCCCCGCGCGACCGATCCGAACAGGCCGATCCGCATAACGCCCAGGCGCCTCAGCAACCCGCCGTTACTCTCGAATAGCGAAAGGATCTGTTGTTTATCCTTCATGCCCGTATTCTAGCACGGTGCCGCATTCTCCCGCAAGCGGGCGACCGCATTCAGCTTACCGCCGCGGTATTTGGCAGCCAGCGCAAGGCTGCTCAAGGCCGTCCACAACAGAGGCTCAGATGTTTTGCATTCCACACAAACAAGAAAGGCGGTCCGATGGCCGCCTTCCCTGTTCACTTGCAGTCTTATACCGAATATTCGTCGATCAGAACCGGGACTCGAACGTCTTAACAGCCTCTTTTCTTGCCTTGATCTTCTCCTGCTTGGCGGCTTCTTCATCCTGACGACGGACAAGCATGCCCACCTTAAACGCCCCGATTTCTGCCGGTGAACGCCATGATGTCCGCCGCGAACGGCATGTCCACCGACGCGGTCGACCGCTTCGCCGAGCCGTTCGCGCAGCTCTTCTCGATGATGTGGCTTTTCATGTCGCGGCACGCGCGGGCGCGGGACGGCAAGACGGGGCTTACGCTCGCGGGCGGCGCGGTGCTCGCTCAGCCCGCGTGGGCGGGCGAGTACTGCATCTCGACGGGCGTGTCGGGCCGCTCGGCCAACCAGCACCGAACACTGGCCAGCCTCACCAATATGGGCCAGCTCGCGCCGGTCATCGAGAGCATGACGCAGACGCTCGGGCCGGAGTCGGTCAAGGCCTTCATGCTCTGGATCTTCAACACCGTCGATACGGAACTCGCGCGGAGAGTGATGGGTGCAGTCGGCAATGGGCAATCGGCAACAGGCAGTGAGAAAGAAAACGCTCAACGCTCAAGTGAAGAGAGAAAACGGTAGGGACGGACCGCCGGGCCGTCCGCAAAGAGAAGGAAATACGATGCAACCCTACGACACCACGGGCCGCAGGCTGCCGCTGCCGAAGGCGCGGTATGAAACGCCCGAACCTTGGAAGGACGCGGACCGGAAAACGACGGAAGCAGTTTTCACCACGAAGGCACGAAGGGCTCGGAGGACAGTGTTGTCATTCTGAATTGTTGGCCTTGCTTCGTGATCTTCGTGCCTTCGTGGTGAAAAACGATTGAGTCAAATCAAAAGGAGAGTTATGAGCAAACCCGATGACGTTGCAAAGGAAGTGATTGACCAGGCTGCCGCCGACAAGGCCGCTGCCGACAAAGCGGTTGCCGACAAGGCCGCTGCGGATCAGGCTGCCACGGACAAGGCCGCTGCCGACAAGGCCGTTACCGACAAGGCTGCGGCGGATCAAGCCGCCGCTGACAAAGATGTTGCAGACAAGGCCGCTGCCGATCAGGCCGCCGCTGACAAAGCTGCGACTGAGCAAGCCGCCGCTGATATGGTCGCGGCGGACAAGGCGGCTGCCGACAAGGTTGTATCCGATCTCACTGCGGAGCGGGACGCTTTTAAAACGGAGCGCGACACGCTGACCACTGAACGTGACACGCTGAAGACCGAGCGGGACACGCTCAAAACGGAACGCGATGCGCTCAAGGCCGAGGTTGACCGGCTGGAGAAGCTGACTGGCAAGGCCGCGAAGCCCCCGGCGTCCGGTGGCGGCGGCGACAAGACACTGACGGCTGACGAGTGGCTGGCCGAGGAGTTGAAGAAGGGCAAGTGACCGCTTCCGCTTTGAGCGACAAATCCACAAAAGAAGAAGGCGGCCCTCCGGTCGCCTTTTTTTGCACGCTTTGCTTACGCCGGGCTCAGGCCCATGCGCACGAGGTCGACTACGGCCGAATCGGCGTCGACGCGACGCGCTTGGGAGTCTCCTCTAAGTTTGAACGGCCTGCCTTGGACAACGTAGCGAAACTGCCGCTCCATCAGGCTCTGGTAAAAGACCGGATCCGGAGCGTGTTTACCGTATCTCAGGTAATTGTCGGTCAATTTTTGTAGCACTGGAATGAGGTGGTTGCGGCAGCAATTCGCAAGAATGTTCCCCTCCAAGTTGTCACCCTGACACGATTTAACCACGCGGTTCGTTCGCGTGATCACTGTAGAGCCATAGGCAACCAGGTCAAACAGCTGCTCGGCGAGCTGCTTCTCACGGTCAGATAGGGACTTGAAAACCGAGGTGCTCCTGAGCCGATCAATGACGTGTAGGTGAACCTGTTCCACCGTCAAGTGACCAATACGATCACTCAGCACGCACGCGGCAGTACAGTTAGTATCAACGCCGAAGTGCCGGTGAAGATCTCTTTCCAGCATATCGGCTTCATCCTCTGAAACGCATTCGTACGCAAAATATCTGTTAGGGATTCCAGTGATCGTCTCGTAAACCGCGCAGATGAAGGCCTTGTTGTGCTTGCCAGCAAGCGTCCCCCTCATGCACTTGGAGGCACGAGATCCGTTTCTTCCCTTGCCGATCTGCAGAATATCCTGCCCATTCGTAACGGCATACACCACATGGATGAGCTTCGTGATAGCCTTGGGCGCCATCTCCTTGAGTATCGTTCCTTCTAACGGACTCGCCGCATCACTCTTGGTCATCGTACACATCTACTCTCCCTTGGTTCTCACGACAGACGCTCCCGCGCCCGCACGTCCGACCGGCTTTCCCACTCCGACCGGAAAACGTCGTCAAACTACGGCTTTTAATGCCCTCCGTCAACGCCGGGCCTCAAAAAACGCTCGCCTGGCCGTCCCCGTACCCTTTCACCCCGTCCGGCGACTTGACATAACTGCCCCGCCCTTACGGTATTCACCCTCTTGCTCGAAAATGCCGCTTATACGTCCCATCCGCACTACACCTGTTTGACCACCAGAGACTAGCGTCGAGACGACCACGCGATTATGACTTCTTCCGTGTAATCAACCACCCTCCAAGAGCTATGACAAAGCCACCACTAACAGCCAAAAACAACATATCCCCGCCCTTCGCCTGGGCCCCTTGCCATTGCTTATAAGCATAGGTGCTGGATGTATCTTTTTCCCATCTATCCTTCCACTTATTTTCTTGATCGGTATAGCGTGAGTTCAAGATCAATCCGCCAATTATCGCAGCTATTCCCACAGCACTCAGGAACCAGCCAAGCCCCGCGCCACCAGATGATTGACAGGTAATATGCGATCGGTTGTCAGTGGACAAGTCGGGCGAAGTGGCCACTGGTGCAGCGGGGTTGGACGTTCCGAATCCCGGAACCTGACTC
Source organism: Kiritimatiellia bacterium (assembly GCA_017999015.1). Lineage (GTDB taxonomy): Bacteria > Verrucomicrobiota > Kiritimatiellia > RFP12 > UBA1067 > DUPH01. The sequence continues at coordinate 38 of JAGOBZ010000124.1, read as the reverse complement.
TGGCTCGGCGGCTTCGGGATGGGCGTGCTTCTCGCTGC
>JAGOBZ010000123.1 GCA_017999015.1 Kiritimatiellia bacterium | reverse complement strand
CGGCCACACCGTCCACGGCGAAGCGCCACTCGGCCTCATCCAGAACAAGCCGGTCAAAGGCCAACGGGGTGTTCGGCATGCGCACGAGGCGGCCGAAACTCAGGATGGTGCGCGTGCAGGCCGCAGGCTGGTTGAGCCAACCCTTCAGCCGCAGGCAGAAATCGTGAAAGTCGGCGAGGTCGTCGGGGGTCTCGTGGCCGGTCAGGATGAAGAAGAGTTTCAGCTCGCGAATGCGGCGGCCGAGCAGCGCCTGGATGGCGGCGGCGATCTCGTCGTCGGTCAGCGCTTTGGCGAGGAAGGCGCGCTGCCGCGCGCTGATGCCTTCGATGCCGAGCGTGAAGGAGCTTTTGCCGGCGGCGCGTTCCAGGTCCACGACGGCCGGACAGGCTGCCACGCCGTCGGCGCGCTGGCTCTTGAAGGCGAGCCGGTCGAAAAGCCGGGCGCACCCTTCGACCAGTTCGCCGAGCTGCGCGTGATGGTTGAGGTTGAAGGCGTCGAGTTCCACGGTGCGGGCGCCGCACGCCTGTTTGAGCGCGCGGGCATGCGCCAGCAGTTCCGCCGCCGTCCATTCGCGGTATGGCTTGCGCTCGTACCCTTCGAAGCAGAAGGAGCAGAACGCGGCGCAGCCGAGCGCGACGGTCAGCCGCGCGGTGCCGGCGGCCTCGGTGTCGAGCGGCGGCAGGTCGCGCGCCGGCGGCGGCAGCGCGCGTCCCGCGGCCTGCCGAAGCGGGGCGGGCGGGATCGCGCCCGTGATCCAGAAGCCGTCCAGCCCGTCGGCGGCGCGCAGCAGGCGCTCGCGTTTGGCGGCGGGGGCGTCGTCGGCGTACCAGCGCCGTAAGAAGATCGGCAGACTCTCTTCCGCCTCGCCGAAAAAGAGGGCATCAGGCACGGCGCGGCCGTCAGGCTGCACGAGACATTGCGCGGCAAAGGCATTGGAGCCGCCCAGCAGGATGGGCGGGGCAGAGTCGGGGCGGTCGCCGGCCCACGGCGCAAGGCCGTTGGCATGCAGCATCCAGGGCAGATTGAGGGCTTCGCGCACGAAGGCGTTCGTCACGAGGACCAGATCGGCGTCAGCAAGGCCGCAGCCGGTCAAGAGGCCGGTGACGCGCAGGGCGCGCCGGGGCGGCAGAAAGGCCATGTCCACCCTCGCCGCAGGCAAGGCGTCGCGGACCAGATCGGCCAGCAGGCGGTGCGTGGCGGAGCGGGCGGTGTTGCGCAGGGAGGAGAGGCGTAGGATGAGAACTCGCATAACAGCAACGGTGGGTTCGCGGCGCACAAGGTAACGGGTTCGCCGGCGCCTGTCAAACGTCTCTTCCGGCTTGACGGGGGAAGACTGACAGAGTATGTTCACGCTCAAAGTGTCTGGTTGAACTTCTAAGGATTGAGGTGTGCGATGGCGAAAAAAGGTTATAACATTGATCCCGTGACCCTGCGTTCCATGCCGTTCTGGTGCGTCGGCAATCCGCTGGGCGACCCGTTCGGGGGCGCGGTGCTGCCCAAGATCGATTCCCTGGATGTGGCGAAGCTGCTGGCGGCGGCGGCCGGCGAGGGGCTGATCGAGGCCACGTCGTTTCACGACGACGACCTGGTGCCGTGGGATCCTGCGAAGCCCGAAGACGATCTGGACCCGAAGAGCGAAACGTACGCGAAATTGCGGGCGATCAAACAGGTGCTGGACAAGGCCGGCCTCAAGGTCAACATCGCCACCTGCGGCCTGCACGGCGACAAGCTCTTTCGCAAAGGAGGCCTGACTAACCCGGATCCGAAGCTCCGCGCGCTGGCCAAAAAGAAGGTGCAGCGCACGCTGCGCATCGGCGCTCTGTTCGGGGTCAAGTACTATACCTACTGGGTGGCCCGCGACGGCTTCGAAGTGCCGGTGAACGTCGACTGGAAGAACGTCTACAAGTGGCTGGCAGACGGCTTGAACGGCGTCTACGACTACATCCAGAAGATGAAGTTCACGAACTACATCGGCGCGACGATCGAGCCCAAGCCGAACGAGCCGCGCGGCCACATGTTCCTGCCGACGGCGGGACACGCCGTGGGCTTCATCTACGGGCACTTGAAGCACCCGGAATTTTATGGCGTGAATCCGGAGCTTTTGCAGCATGAGAGCATGGCGCTGCTGAACGCCGTGCATACGGTCGGCTATCTGACCAGCATGAAGAAGCTCTTCTTCCTGCACTTCGGCAGCCAGATCAAAGCGCAGTTCGACAACGACTTCCCGCCGCTCATCGGGCCGGAGGGCCTGAAGGAAACGGTGCAGATGTTCTGGGCGCTGCGCCAGGTCGGCTGGAAGGGTGTGGTCGAGTATGACTGCCACATGCTGCGCGCCGACGGCGATCCGGATGATCCGATCGGTTGCCGCATGGCCTTCATCCGCGACTGCACGCAGGCGTTGGCGACCTCTCTGCTGCTGGCCGACCGCCTGATGGAGCTTGCGCCCGCCGGGCTGAGCGACGCGCAGGCTGATCTGAGCGCCACCGCCCTGATGTGCAAGCTGGACGCGAAGTCCGTGCAGGGGTGGATGACGACGAAGTGACATGATCCTGCACGCCGAGAGCGAAGGCCGTGGAGACGCCGTCGTGGTGCTTCACGGCCTGATGGGCTCATGCGAGAACTGGCGCGGCGTGCGCGCCGCGCTCGCCGGCCGGTTCCGTCTGATCTGCCTGGACCTGCCCAACCACGGGCGTTCGCCGTGCGCCGCGCGTTTCGACCTGCGGAGCATCGGCGACGATGTGGCGCAGACGATGTCCGCGCTGGATGTGGATCGCGCCGTTGTGCTGGGCCATTCGCTGGGCGGCAAGGTGGCCATGCAGATGGCCTCTGACCACCGCGACCGGCTGAACGGCGTGGTGGTGGTGGATATTTCGCCGCGAGCGATCCAGCCGGTGCATCTGTTCATCCTGCGGGCCTGCGAGCAGCTCGATCTGGCGGCGGCCGTGCGGCGCAGCGATCTGGATGAGGCGCTGAGCCGCTGGGTGCCGCAGCGGACCACCCGCGATTTTCTGCTGAAGAATGTTGTTCGCGACGCGGAGGGACGGTTCGCGTGGCGCGTGCCGTTGCGCGCGTTGATCGATAACTACCGGACGGTGAGCGACGCGCCGCCGCTGGTGGCGCCGTACGAGGGGCCGGCGCTGTTTGTGGCGGGTGATCTCTCACCGTTCCGGCTGATGGCCGACGAAGCGCTGATCCGCGGCTGGTTTCCGTCGGCCGCCTTCACGCAGATTGCCGGCGCCGGTCACTTGGTGCATGTGGATCAACCCGAGGCCTTTGTGCGGCGGGTCGGCGAGTTTTTGGATCAGCTCGGTGCGCGCGGCGAGGCGTAAGTGCGTGGCGCGGGGCGGCCGAGAGGGGAGGAACGCGATGAAAACGAGGCGGATGACACGGGGGGCGGGGGCGCTGTGCGGGATCGCTGCGGCGTGTTGGCTGGCGCTGGGTGTGTCGGCCGCGGAGCCCGAGACCGGGCCGCGCCTGACGGATGTGCAGTTTTTTACGCGGATCGACACGGAGCGGCCCGGGCTTGCGGACGTGAAGGCGGCTGCGGCGCGCGCCGACTGGACGGCTGCGAAACGCGCGTTCGCGCAGCATCTGCGCACGCGGACGTCGCCCTCCTGGACCTTTGATCCGCGACGCGCCGGGGCCGACAAGAAGGCGCGCGTCAGCCCCAGAGCCGAGGCGGCGTTGCAGCACCGGCTGTCCAGCATCGGCATCGAGTGGGCGTTCGGCGAGACCATCGACTGGTCGTTCAACCCCACGACGCAGCCCGGCTCCAAGTGGCCGCGCAACCACGAGTGGACGTGGCAGCTCAGCCGGCATCCCATGTGGCTGGATCTCGGACGCTCCTTTTACGCTGTTGGCGACGAGAAGTACGCGGCCGAGTTTGTCGCGCAGTTGAAAAGCTGGGTGCAGGCGTGTCCCGTGCCGGTCAAGAAACCGGACAACCGGGCCTTTTCGCGCTGGCGCACAATTGAAGCCGGTATCCGTGCCGGGACCGTGTGGCCGGAGGTGTACCACCGGTTCCTGACCGCCCGCGCGTTTGATGACGACGCGATCACGCTCTTCGTCAAAAGCTACGTCGAGCACGCGGAGTATCTGATGGCCTTCAAGACCACCGGCAACTGGCTCACCATGGAGGCGAACGGCCTGTATCACGTCGGCGCGCTCTTTCCGGAATTCAAGGACGCCGCGCGGTGGCGCGCCACCGCGCTGGAACGGCTGACCGCCGAGCTGGACATCCAGGTGTATCCGGACGGCGCGCAGATCGAACTCGCACCCGGCTATCACGGGGTCTCGGTCCAGAATTTCTTGGGGCCGGTCAACCTGGTGCCGCTGACCGGTTGTGCGGTGCCTGACGCGTACACCGCCAAGATGGAGCGGATGTTCGATTATTTCCTCTATTCGATGCAGCCGACCCGCCAGACGCCGGCACTGAACGACTCAGGCGCGGGGGGCGTGGAACGCTGGATGCAGACCGGCGCGACGCTGTTCCCGCACCGGGAGGATTTCCGCTGGGTGGCGACGCGCGGTAAGGAGGGCCGGCCGCCCGCGCTGACCTTCTACCGGTTTCCGTACGCGGGTCAGTTCATCCTGCGCGGCGGTTGGGAGCGGCAGGATCTCTGGCTGTGCATGGACGGCGGGCCGTTCGGCTACGGCCACCAGCACGAAGATAAGCTGGGCGTGACCTTGACCGCGTTCGGCAAGCCGCTGCTGGTGGAGGGCGGCGTCTACACCTATGATGCGAGCGAATGGCGCCGTTACGTGCTCAGCAGCCGCGCCCATAATCTTGTGAGAGTCGACGGGCAGGACCAGTGCCGGCGCAAATCGCCGCGCGACACCTATGTGGTCAAAGAGCCTGAACCGTGCGTGTGGGAGCAACATGCCGCATTCGATCACGCCGCCGCCGTGTTTGAAGAGGGCTGGGGCACCAACGCCGCGCGGATCGTGCGCCATACGCGGCATGTCTTTTTCGTGAAGCCGGATCTGTTTGTCATCGCGGACGAATTGGAAGCGCTCGACGGGCAGCCCCACCTGTATGAGACGCTTTTCCATTTCGACGCGCCTGATGTGCGCGTGGACGGCTTGCAGGTGGCCACGCTGGGCGAGGGGCCTTCGCTGTCCGTGGCCGCGTTCGGCGCGGACGGCGTGGGCGTCGTCAAGGGACAGATGGAGCCGGTGGTGCAGGGGTGGCTGCCGGATTCGTCGGCCGGCTACGGCGGCGTGCGCCCGATTCCGACCGCGATTTACCGCAAACAGGCTGCCGGCACGGTGCGGCAGCTTTATGCGCTCGCGCCCGGTGCAGGGGCGGCACCCGCCATGCCCGTCGTAGCGTTGAGCATGGATGAGTCAGCGTTGACGGTGACGCGCAAAGAGGGCGTAAAGACTCGCTACGAGTTTTCGCGAAACTTCACCCGGTAACGTCTGCGCCGAGCAGTCTGGCTCACAGTCCCAGCTCATTCTGACGCATAGCGGGAGTGAGCCCGAGCCGCTTGTAGCAGGCGGGCGTGGCAAGACGCCCCTTCGGTGTGCGCTCGAGATATCCCTCCTGAATCAAGAAAGGTTCGTACACCTCCTCGATCGTGTCAGGCTCCTCGCCGACAGACACCGCGATCGTATTGAGGCCCACCGGTCCGCCGTTGAACTTCACGACCAGCGTTTCCAGGATACGCAGATCCATCTCTTCCAGACCGCGCGGGTCGATTTCCAGCAGGGCAAGCGCCTCGGCAGCGACCTCACGCGTGATCCGGTTGCCGGCGCGAACCTGGGCATAATCACGCACGCGGCGCAGCAGGTTGTTGGCGATACGCGGTGTGCCGCGGGCACGGGAGGCGATTTCGCGCGCCCCGTCAGGCTCGACCTGCACCTCCAACTTGGCGGCGGAGCGTTCGATAATCGTAGTCAGTTCATCAGCGTGATAATAGTCCAGCCGGTTGGCGATGCCAAAGCGCGAGCGCAAAGGTGCCGAGATCAGACCACTGCGCGTGGTGGCCCCCACTAATGTGAAACGCGGCAACTCCAGACGTACCGAGCGCGCGTTGGGCCCTTGGTCGATCATGATGTCGATCACAAAATCTTCCATTGCGGAGTAGAGGTACTCTTCAACCGTGCGTTGCATCCGATGAATTTCGTCGATGAAGATGATGCTGCCCGGTTCGGCGCTCGTCAACAAGCCCGCAAGATCCCCGGGCTTGTCAATCACGGGGCCCGAGGTTGTTTTGACCGCAACGCCCATCGCCTCGCCGAGGATAAAGGCCAAGGTGGTTTTGCCGAGGCCGGGGGGACCGGAGAGCAGGACATGGTCGAGCGCCTCGCCGCGCTGGCGAGCGGCCTCTACGGCGAGCAGCAACCGGTCGCGGACTTTTTGCTGCCCGACAAAGTCGGCGAAGCGGGTGGGACGCAACCGGTTGTCGAACGAGGCGTTGCGTTGGTTAAACTCTTCTGAAGGGCGTGTCTGCATAATTTCACATCATGCCAGAAAGGCGGGGGGTTTGGAATGCGGAAGTGCTGGTGTTCCTGCTTGCATATCCCGCGAACGTCTGCTATTCTGCCTCCGTTTTTCAAATGGCGAAAATAGCTCAGTTGGTTAGAGCAGCAGATTGTGGTTCTGCGGGTCGCGGGTTCGAGTCCCGTTTTTCGCCCCAAGTTTTACCCCAGTAAAACATAGTTTTTATTGGGGTTTTTTGATTTATCTGGCGTATATTGTGCCCGAAATGTTCCCGGGGAGCCTTGGGGGAAGCTAGTGAGTCAGATTGAAGTTTCAGATGATGAGATGCCAGGCGCGGGACGGCCACGTGTCCACAAGCTGCATGGTTGCCTTTGGGCAATAGCGTGGCAGACGACCGCACGGCTTAACTGCGATATGAACACCCCCGCGTTCTTGGCAACGTTCGGTCCCGGTAACCGATGTGTGTGGCTGGAGAAGTGGAATCTTCAGTGAGCGCATTCAACGAAAAAGGAATCCGGAAATGATGACAGTCATAAAGTCTGGTTTGGTCTTCACGGGTGTTGCACTGTTGTCTTTTGCCGTGTCGGCCGACGTGAAACTGGCCGCTATTTTTAACGATGGCCTGGTGCTCCAGCAGGGACGCCCGGTGCCTGTGTGGGGCACGGCCAGCGTCGGCGAGAAGGTGCAGGTGACGTTTGGCGGGCAAAGCGTGACGGCGACGGCGGATGTGAAGGGCGAGTGGATGGTGCGTCTTTCGCCGCTCGCGGTGTCGCGCGAATCGCGCGAGCTGGTGGCAACGGGCGCGAAGAACGTCCAGAAAATCTCCGATGTCTTGGTTGGTGAAGTGTGGCTTTGCAGCGGGCAGAGCAATATGTCCATGGCGATGTGGGTGCCGCCCTACGTACGCCAGCATGGGAATCGCGAATTGAACGGCGCACTCGACATTCTAATGGTGGATGAGCCGCTCGTGCGCGGGTGTACGGTTCCCGCTGTGTGGGCGACTGAGCCCAAAGAACTTGCGAAGCAGATGGAGTGGCAACGGTTTGCGCCGGGGAAGCAGCAGTTCTTTTCGGCGTTGGCGTTTCACTACGCCCTCACGCTCCATCATTCGCTCAAGGTGCCGGTGGGCGTGATCGTGTCGGCGTGGGGTGGCACGAACATCGAGACGTGGATCTCGCCTGATGGCTATCGCTCCGTGCCAAAAATAGCGAAGTTCGCCGAATCTACGATCCTTGCTCATACGCCAACGAATGCTCCGAAAATGGAGCTTCACAAACAACCGCGTGCACTTTGGAATGCCATGATCCACCCGCTCGTGCCATTCGCAATCCGAGGCGCACTCTGGTACCAGGGGGAGTCCAACCGGGGACAGGGACTCGCGTACATGGACTATCTGCATGCGCTCTGGAATGGCTGGAGCCGCGCGTTCGAGAACCCTGGCATGTCGTTCTACCTCGTGCAGATCGCGCCGTTCGACTATGGGATGAAGCCCAATGATCCGAAAGTGAACGACTGCGATATCTGGGAGGCCGAGGCGCGTTTCCCGAAGGAGAATAAGCACGCGGCGATGGTGTCGATCGTTGATGTCGGCGAGCATGACAATATCCACCCGGGGGACAAGCGCACGATTTCGGTGCGACTCGCGGCGCTTGCGTTGCATCGTGACTATGGTCGCACGGACATCCCCTGTTACGGCCCGGAACTGAAGTCGTGTGTCGTCGAGAAGGGCGCGGTGAAACTGACGTTCGATCATGCCGGCGCTTGGGTGTTGCATGGGTGTGATCCCGCGCCGTTTGAAGTGGCGGGAGCGGACGGTAAGTTTGTGCCTGCAGCGGCGACCTACAAGAATCAGGATGAAATCGTCGTGCAGGCGAATGGTGTTCCTGAACCGAAGCAGTTGCGTTATCTGTGGAATTGGCATGGGGTTGGTCGCCTCAAAAATGCTGCGGGGCTGCCGCTCGCGCCGTTTTATATCCGAAGTCTGTGAGCGGCAGGAAAACGGTTGGTATCCTGTTTGGGGCGGTGACAACCGAAGGACGGTCCCGCTTTCCAAAGCGGCGGCAAGCCGCCGCACTCCAAACCTCAGCGCCAAGCGTCCCCCACGAAGAGCGTATCCCACGTATGAAGGGACATGTGTTTTTGTACGACCGATCCCGGCTGATAGGTGTATAACCACAAATCTGTCCCCCCTTCAACAGAAAATAAT
>JAGOBZ010000121.1 GCA_017999015.1 Kiritimatiellia bacterium | reverse complement strand
CGTAGGAATCGCCGGTCTCCCAATTTGATCCGCCTTCGCCCGTCGAGTTCACACCCGAACCGGTCAACCTCTGCAAGGCATGCGCTTGGATCTGAAATTTGCCCCCGCTGTAGAGCAATTTGACTGGCGACGAGCCCACGTTTTCCCAACTCACATAAGGTCGGACCAGCGACCAGGATCCTTGGCTCAGGTTATAGATCTTGATTGCGCCGGCGGGGGAATCGCCCGTGGAATCACCCGCCAGTTTGTCCCGGAACAGCTTGCCCAGATCGGAAAACTCATCAAACAATTTATCGCCGCTGACGAACGAAAGCCGCCCCAGCTCGCGGCACACGACAAAGGAAGCCGCGAGGTCGCTGATCGCTGTGCCTGACGGGTCGAAACCGGCCGCTTCATTGAAAATGATCAGGCTGACGCGGCAGCCGTCGATACAGGCGCGCTGGCGAGCCATGGAGAGCGCATTGGCAAAGTTACGCCGCGCGGTGCGGCTCGCCATGCCGCGGACCGCGCTGAAATAGCTCGTGACGGCCATCGTGGAGAGCATGGCCACGATCGCCATCACTGACAGCAACTCGATCAGCGAAAAACCGCAGCAGGCTTTTTTCAGGCGGACCGCTTCCGACATGGATTGATTCACGCGCATCTGGTCACCACTCCTCATAAGCCAAGCGTCACTTTTCAACGGTGACCATGTCCGTCTGGAAATTGTAGGTCACCTTGAAGAAGACAAACTGTTTTTGGTCGTCGGGCTTGGGATAACCGACCGGGATATCTTCTTCGCCCCGCGCGATCGCCTCGCGCACGGTCATGCGTCCGCCGCTGACGCTTGTCAGGATGCTGGAGGTGTCCAGCAGGGCGCGTCCGTTCTTAACCTCTTCAAACACCTTCTTGAAGACCTTGGCGTTATCCTTGCCCTCAAGGGTCTGCACCTCTGCAAAATCCGCCAACTGTTTTTGCTCATAGTTATCAAAACGATCGGGCTTGTCGAACTTATAGGGCCACTCGCCGTTGAGCGCCCGATAACTCATGACTGCGGATTCGAGCGATTTCGCCGTCATGTCGACGCGTTTGATGCGGCTCTGACGGACCGATTTCAGGACCGCGCCTGTCGACAACGTGGCAACGACCGCCATGATCGAGATCACCACCAACAACTCCACAATGGTGAACCCGCGCCGTGCGCTCTTGTTTGTCATCGTCTTCATGTTGGAGACTCCGCTCTCAGTTTTCATAAAGCGCGAACGGCCAGCTCAGACTGTCGTCGATGGGCTTACCGAAGCGGTCCAGATCGTCCTTGCCGTCCGGGCCGCGCGACCAGACCACGACCGACGCGCGCACCTTGCCGCTTTTCCCGGGCAGGCCCTCGCTTGCGTCCACCCAGCCGTCATAATTCTCATCGAGGCGGAACTGGATGCGGTGATCCGCGAAGCTGCCACCGGTCGGCACACTGTCCGATTTCGAGGCATCCGCCTTTTTTTTCAGTGCACGGCGTCCCCACGGGTCCAGCATGCCGAAGCGGTCAAGGCTCTGCTGGTTGATGTTTATGTCGGTCATCGGCTTGACCGAGTTTCCTTCGTACTTGTACGTGGTGACGTCCAAGAGCTTCGAATCCTGGAAATGCCAGCACACCTCTTCGTCCATCTCCCGCTTGCCGTCGTCGATCCAGGCCTGCGGCCAAACCCGGTCCTTCTGCAGCAACAGCGTGAAGGCCGTCGCGACCTGCGCCACCTGTTGCTGCGCCTCCGCCTTGCGGGCGGCTCCGCGGACGTGTGAGAACGAACTGAGCAGCGCGGCCGAGAGAATGCCGAGGATGCCGATCACCACCAGCATCTCAACCAGCGTGAAACCGCATCGTCTTTTATTCAGGGTGGGGCTCATCATCTCCTCCGTTTTCCTTACCGCGATGCGCGCACAATGTCGTCCTTGATCCAACCGCCCACAGTCTTACGGTCCGAAGTGCTCAGTTTTGTCAGCGGATAATCGGCCGGGAACGTGTTTTTGTCAGGACCGGCCGACCAGAGGCGATAGCTCTGATAAGGCGGCGCGGAGTAGTAGAAAAGATCATTGCCCCAGGAATCCTGAATGGTCATCCGCCGCAGAAAATAAGTGTTCCCGTTATGGTTGTAAGGTTTGTCGTCCTTATTAAATATCTCTTCATTGTTGGTACGCGGGACACCGGTCTCCACCCCCAGCAGCTTCCTGCCGCCGAGGACGGTCCTTTCCAGATTGGGCAGCCAGCGCGCACAGGCCTCCCGCTCCGCTTTAGCCTGCGCCGCAGGGTTAACATCTTTCCACAGTTTATGATTCGTATACAAGTCCTCATGGGGAGCCAGCTCAGAGGATCTCGGTTTGGGCGTATAACCATCCGTCTCCTCCAGCTTGAACTCACCGATCGCGTCGTAACGCGGAATCAGGAAGGAGACCAGTCCGTACCTGTACAGCTTCATGGTCGGCCATGTGCCACCTTGCTCAAACGCCCCGGGATTCATATTCGGTGATGTGACGTTTTTATACTGCGTCGCAATAAAATCGTCGAGCGCCTTCATCGGCGGGAACTCGAAGGGCACCGGCTGGCAGGCCGCCGCGCGGTTGGCGTTCTCGGGGGTCAGCGCAGCGTGCGGCGTCGTGTTGCCTTGGTCATCCTCCTTGGCAAAGGGATCTGGAGAGCCATGCCGCGGCACCGGCGGATAGGTCCCGTACGTGGCGTAGAAGCCGGAGATGGCGTTCTCGACGCGCTGCATGCGTTCAATCGTCTCGGCGCGCTTGGCGCCCTCGCCGGCCGCGCTGAGCAGACGGAAGACGCCGCCGATCAGGATGCCGATCAGCGCCACCACCACCATCATCTCGATCAGCGTGAAGGCGTCCCGCAGGGCGTTCGGCCTGACCGCGGTTCTATGCCGCAATAGCGTTTTCATCGTCCATCTCCTTCCGGGCCGTGCCGGCCCGTTCGCGTCCGGTGCCCGAACACCGGACGCGCGGCCTGGCTGCGCCGGGCTCCGTTACGCCTGAGATCCGAGCGAGCTGATGATCTGGATCATCGGCATGAACATCGCGATGACGATCGTGCCGACGATCACGGCCAGCACGATGATCATCAGCGGCTCGATCACCGAGGTCAGGCCCGCCACGGCGTTGTCCACTTCGTCGTCGTAGGTATTGGCGATACGCGTCAGCATGTCCGGCAGCGCGCCGGTCTCCTCGCCGACCTCCACCATCGAGATCACCATCGGCGGGAAGACCTTGGAGGCCGCCAGCGGCGCGGTCATGCTTTCGCCCTCCTTGACCGCGTCATGCACGCTCTGCATGGCGCGCGCGATCACCTCGTTGCCGGTGGTGTCGCGCACAATGTTGATCGCCTGCAGCACCGGCACGCCCGACGCCAGCAGCGTGCCCAGCGTGCGGGTCATGCGCGACACGGCGGTCTTGCGCACCAGCGAGCCGAACATCGGCGCGTTGAGCTTGGCCGTATCGAGCATGAAGCGCCCGACCTTGGTCTTTGCGAAAACCTTGAAGAGGACCACGAACGCGGCGATGGCCGCGACCACCACCAGACCGTTGTTCATCACCGCGTTGCTGGCATCCATCACAAACTGCGTGATCGCCGGCAAAGGCTTGCCCTCCAGCAGGTCGTTGAAGATATCCTTGAACTTCGGGATCACCGCGACCAGCAGGAAGCCGGTGATGCCGACGGCCGCGACCAAGACCACGATCGGGTAGACCATGGCGCCCTTGACCTTGTTCTTGATCTTTTCGGCTTTTTCCGCAAACTCGGCCAAACGGTTGAGCACCACCTCGAGCACGCCGCCGGCCTCGCCGGCCTTCACCATGTTCACGTAGAGGTTGTCGAAGATCTTGGGATAGTTCAGCAGCGACTCCGAGAAGGTGCTGCCGCTCTCCACCGCGTCGCACATCCCGCCCAAGGCGTCCTTGAGCGTCGGATTGGGGGTCTGGCGCTGCAGCACATGCAGGCCGCGCAGCAACGGCAGGCCCGCGTCCACCAGCGTGGCGAGCTGGCGCGTGAGCGTCGTGAGATCCCGCTGCTTGACCTTGGGGCGCAGGAATTTAGGCAGTTTGATCTCGATCTTTATCTGCCCCATGGATTTCTTGCCGGCCGGCCCGGCCTTCTTGGCCGCGGGCGCGGCCTTCGCGCCGCCGCCCTCAGCCCCGCCGGCCGCGCCGATCGCCGTGGGAAAAAGGCCCTGGCTGCGCACTTTGGCGACAGCCTGCGCCTGATTGGGGGCTTCAATCGTGCCGCGGCTCTCTTTTCCCGCGGAATCCACAGCGATATACGCGAATTTGGGCATAAAATGACTCCGGTTGACGCGGGCCTTACGCCCGACGCAAGCTTCACTGTTACCGTGATTGAGAAGCATACCATAGTACGCAGTTAGACGGCAACACGAAAGCACTGAAAAACGCAGGGGTGTCGATTCAGTTTAGTTGAAACCGAATCGCACCCAAGGAGGAATTAGGAGTTAGACAGGTCAGACAACTCCTCCCTCCTCCATTTTCTCCTTCCGCAATCGGTTGTTGGACTGGGCGTGCGGGTCGAATGCGTGTTTTGAGCGGAGCGGCGGGCACGCGGGCTCATTTTTGGAGTGCGGCGGCTTGCCGCCGCTTTGGAAAAGCGGGAGCAAGCTCCCGCACTCCACAAACCGGTTGCAGCCCATCGTCCCTCTCCCCGCCTCAGCCCTCGCCCGACTGTGCTTCGCATCAAACACGCGCTCGATTCGCGTACCCCTGCCAACCGACGGCAACCGACTTACGTTCAACGGATTGACAAATCCAGCGTGATTGTGAAACAGTACCCCGCAGCAGCCGACGGAAACCACAGACAACCACACAAACGCGGCTATGAAAGGGTTGAAAGTGTGTCTTTTTCAGGGCTTCCAGAGGTTTTTGAGTTTAGGCAGCAAGCCTGCCGTGCGGCAGTCTGCGGTGTGATGTGCGGGTGCGTTCCCAAGCGGAGGAGACATGGAGCAGATCGTTCAATGGGTGGTGAACACGGTGGGGCAGTGGGGCTACGGGGGTGTCGTGGTCATGATGTTTCTTGAGAGTTCCTGCTTCCCGTTTCCCAGTGAGGTGGTCATGATTCCGGCGGGCTACCTCTCGTCGCCCAACTATGTGAATTCTGAAGGCTATGTGGCGGGCCATGAGATGAACATCTGGCTGGTCATCGCGATGGGGATTCTGGGCAGTTGGCTGGGGGCGCTGTTCAACTATTATCTCGCGCTGCTGCTGGGGAGGCCCTTGCTGTTGAAGTGGGGCAAATACCTTTTCATTTCCGAGGATAAGTTTGAAAAGGCTGAACGTTTCTTCAGCCGCCACGGCGAGGTCGGGACGTTCACCGCGCGCCTGATTCCGGTGGTGCGGCAGTATGTGTCGCTGCCGGCGGGCCTCGTGAGGATGAACCTCGCCCGGTTTCTCTTTTATACCGGACTCGGCGCCGGACTCTGGGTCTCGGTGCTGGCATGGATCGGCTACATGGCCGGACAGAGCGAAGCACTGTGGCGTCCGTATCTCAAGACGGCCACCGTCGCGGCGCTGGTGTTCTGCGCGGGCGTCGTGCTGGTCTATGTCCTTGTGCGCCGTGTGCGCGCCAGCAAAACCGGCGCCGTGTGAAGTCGGGGTGCGATTCAACTCCATTGGCTCCGCACCCGTGAGGTCGGCGGGCTGTCCGCACAGAAACGTGCTGACAGGGCGGTTCAGCCGCGCGTGACCAGCAGGACTCCGTATAACCCCACACAAAAGCTGCCCATGCAACAGAGCAAGGTGGCCGCCATATATGCGGCCGCATGCAGATAGGCGGTGCGCTCGATGAAGAAGATCACTTCTTGGGTGAAGCTGGACATCGTGGTGAATCCGCCGCACAGCCCGGTCGCAAGCATCAGCCGCACCTGGGGCGTGAGCGTTTCCGAACGGCCGGCCAGCGCGGTCAAGACGCCCAGCAACAGGCAGCCGCCGATGTTTGCCCAGAGTGTCCCGTGGGGATAGAACAGTGAAACCCTGTGCCCGAGCAGCGTGACCGCATAGCGAAGCGCCGAGCCGACGAAGCCGCCGCAGCCGACAAGCAGAAAAGACGTAAGTGTGTGCATGGGTGTCAGACAAGCCCGGCGTCCTCACAGTCGCTGCGGGTCTTGTTCCTCGTGTGCCGAGTACGGTACAAGCCCGCCTGCGGGTTGTCAACAACCCGAAGCCCGAAACCCGAAACCTGAAACCCGAAACCCGAAACTCGCCCCAGCCTCAGGTTGACGAGCGCAGAGCAGAGCGGTTATCCTTGTCCGCAAAGGTGGATCGCGGAGGCGGACAACGCGGGAGGAGGGGGCATGCGCGAGCGGGAACAGGAGACGACGCGGCGGCATGCACTGGCATGGCTGTTACGGGCCGGTGCGGGTGCGGCTGTGACGGCGTTCGCAGCCAAAGCGGCGCAGCGGCCGGCTGCCGACCGCATGGTGTGGCAGATCGATCCGCGCGCATGCATACAGTGCGGCCGCTGCGAGACCGAGTGCGTGCTGTATCCTTCGGCCGTCAAATGCGTGCACGGCTACTCGATGTGCGGCTACTGCAAGCTCTGCTTCGGCTATTTCAAGTCCGATGCCGCGCGCCTCGACGAGGCGGCTGAGAACCAGCTCTGTCCGACCGGCGCGATCATCCGCACGTTCATCGAAGATCCTTATTTCGAGTACCACA
This sequence comes from Kiritimatiellia bacterium, assembly GCA_017999015.1. Classification (GTDB taxonomy): domain Bacteria; phylum Verrucomicrobiota; class Kiritimatiellia; order RFP12; family UBA1067; genus DUPH01. The sequence continues at coordinate 2,032 of JAGOBZ010000121.1, read as the reverse complement.
TCGACGAGCCGCTCTGCACGGGATGCGGGCTTTGCGTCAAGGGCTGCACCCATTTCGGCAATGGCTCGCTCTATCTCCAGATCCGTCATGACCGGTGCGTCAACTGCAACGCCTGCCGCATTGCGGAGGCTTGTCCCGCGCAGGCGATCTCCCGTGTGCCGGCCGCCCGTTCCTATTTGCTGAAAGAGAGACTCTAGCCATGTCAGCCGCTGTGTGGGTTTCTGTGATCACGGCCGCGGCGTCACGTTTTCCGCAACCCCAGTTTGATTCGGGGCATGCCGTGCCGCAGGCGGCGCACCCGCCCTTTGCGGCGATGCTTCCCGCCTGGGCCGATGTGCTGATTCTGGCTCTCGCGCTGGCGGTGACGGTGTGGCTCGTGCGGCGGGTGCGTTCGCGCCGCTGGCTGCTGACGTTTTCCGTCGTTTGCCTGGTTTGGTTCGGGTTTGTCAGGCAGGGGTGCATCTGCCCGGTCGGCGCGGTTCAGAATGTCGCGGTGGCGGCGTGGTCGGGCGGCGGCCTGCCGTGGACTGTGGCGGCGCTGTTCGCCCTGCCGCTTTTGGCGGCGCTGCTCTTCGGGCGTGTCTTCTGCGGCGCGGTGTGCCCGCTGGGCGCGATCCAGGATCTCTTCATCATCACGCCGCAGCGCGTGCCGCGCAGCGTGGATGCCGTGCTGCGGCTCGTGCCGCCCGCGGTGCTCGCGGTCGGGCTGGTCTATGCGGTCAACGGCGCCGGCTATCTGATCTGCCGCACCGACCCGTTTGTTGGTTTCTTCCGGCGCAGCGCGCCGATGCCGATGTTTCTGACCGGCATGGCCGTGCTGCTGGCGGGCATGGTGGTGGCGCGGCCCTACTGCCGTTACTTCTGTCCGTACGGGGTGCTGCTGGAGTGGTGTTCGCGCCTCGCTTGGCGGCCGTTCGCCATTACCGCGCGCGACTGCATCAACTGCCGGCTGTGCGTGGGCACCTGTCCGGTCGATGCCATTACGGCGCCGCGCCCGGCACCGGGCGACGTCGCGCGCCGCGGGCTTTTCCGGCGTTTCGTCCTGCTGCTGGCACTGGCACCCCTGGTGGTGGCGGGGTGCGCCGTCGCGGGCTGGCTGGCTGGCGCGGAGGCGGCGCGCGCGCATCCGGCCGTGATCGTTGCGGCGCGGCTGGCGCGAACGCCTGCGGCCGAGATGGAACTGCATCCCGAGATCGAGGCGTTCAAGCGGACGGGGCGCACGCCGCAGCAGGCCGCGGCCGAGGCTACCGTGGTGGTGGCGCGTTTCAGGACGGGCTGCGCATGGGCGGGCGCGTTCGTGGGCGTGATCATGGCGCTGCGCCTGCTGGGTATGACGCGCCTGCAGCGCCGGGCGCTGCACGAGGCCGACCGCGAGCGCTGCATCGCGTGCGGCCGTTGTTTCGCGGCCTGTCCGAAGAACATCAAAGGTGAGGGCAAGCCGCCCCGACGCGAATAAACGGCGGGTAATGCTCAACGCTCAACGTTCAAGTTAACAATCAAGAGGGAGGACAAGATGAATCGGAGATTCGGGGTGGGTGTGGTTTTGCTGGCGGTGGCCATGACGGCTGTGGGCGCGGAGCTGACGGCACTGCCGACCGGCGGCGACGGATGGTTCGGCAATCCGCTGGCGTGGCGCTTCCGGCCGGAGCAGATCGAGTGTGTTTCCACCAACGGACACGGCATCGCCGTGTATGAGGCGGCACCGCTCGCCGCCGCCGTCACGGTCGAGGCGCTCTTCACGCCGCAAAAGGCGCGGAGCGACGGCTGGGCTGTCGCTGGGGTGGCGATCGTGGCGGATCCCGACAACTACTGGCAACTGGCACTGGTGCAGATGCCGCCGGAGCAGGGTGGCCGGCCGATGGTGGAGCTGGGCGAGATGCGCGACGGCCAGTGGCCGGTGCAGCATAACCTGAAGATGGAGATCAATGAAGCGCCGGCGCTGCCATGGGCCTTCGGACAGCCGCACCGACTGACGCTCAGCATGGATGCGGAGGGCGTCACCGGCACGATTCTCGCGCCGGACGGCCGGTTG
>JAGOBZ010000122.1 GCA_017999015.1 Kiritimatiellia bacterium | reverse complement strand
GCCTTCCGCGACCAGCGTCACATACCCCAGCCGGTCAGCCTCTGCCTGCAGCGTGCCGATCGCGCACGCGCCGCACTGCGCGCAGAGCAAGCCGAGTCCGTCGCGGTCGGCGCGGCAGACCTCCGGATGCGCGAGGCACTGCGGCAGCAGCAGCAGGCGCCGTTCAAAGGGAACACCGGCGATCACCTCACTCCACAGCATGTTGTTGAGCAGCACCGCCACAAAGGGGAGTTCATCGTCACGCGCGGCGAGCGCCGCTCCGACGCAACGCGCATGAGCGGCCAGCTCGTCGGCCGTCAGCGGCGGTTCCAGCCGTTCGCGGGCCGCGTAGGCTTCGACGGCGTCGGCGAGTTGACGCCGCCGCGCCGGCTCAAGCGGCACCTGCAACGACGGCGCCGGCTCAGCGGCCGGCGCATCCAAACTGTCACGCCTTTCTGTCACGCGTTCACCCGCCATAGCGCGCAGCCATGCCCAGCGATTCTTCGATACGCAGCAGCCGGTTGTACTTCGCCACGCGTTCCGACCGCGAAAGCGAACCGGTCTTGATCTGGCCGCACCCCGTGGCCACTGCGAGGTCTGCGATAAAGGTGTCTTCGGTCTCGCCCGAACGGTGCGAGACGATCGAGGCGAAGCCGGCGCTTGCGGCAAGCTGCATCGTGTCCAGGGTCTCGGTCAGCGTGCCGATCTGATTGAGCTTGATCAAGACCGCGTTGGCCGCCTTTTCATCGATCCCGCGCTGCACAAAGCGCACGTTGGTCACGAAAAGGTCATCCCCCACAAGCTGGCAGTCCCCGCCCAACCGGCGGGTCAGGCCGGTCCAGCCGGCCCAGTCGCGTTCCGACATGCCGTCCTCGACCGAGTCGATCGGGTAGCGGTCGACCAGCCCGGCCAGATAGGCGATCTGTTCGGCGCTGTCACGGCGCGCGGCCTCTTGCGAGGCCCCGCGCGCCCGCGTCTCGAAGAGGCCGTAGTCATAGACGCCGTCTTTATAAAACTCCGAGGCGGCGCAATCCAGCGCCAGCGAGATCTGTCCGCCTGCTGCGGCGCGTCCCGCGCGATAGCCCGCCTTTTCGATCGCCGCCAGAATCGTATCGAGCACATCTTCAGCACTGGCGAAGGCCGGAGCGAAGCCGCCCTCGTCGCCGACGGCGGTGGAAAGGCCGCGCTTTTTCAGCAGCCCGCGCAGCGCGTGAAAGACTTCGGCACCGGCGCGCAGCGCCTCACGGAAACTCGGCGCGCCGTGCGGACGGATCATGAATTCCTGAAAGGCGACGGGGGCGTCTGAATGCGAGCCACCATTGACAATGTTCATCATGGGGACCGGCAGCACGCAGGCCGACTCGCCGCCAAGGAAACGGAAGACCGGCTGGCCCGCGGCTTTGGCCGCAGCCCGCGCGCCGGCCAGCGAAACCGCCAGCAGGGCGTTCGCGCCGAGCCGCGCTTTGGTCGGGGTCCCGTCCAAGTCAATCAGCCGACGGTCGAGCGCGGACTGACTGGCAGCGTCCATGCCGACCACCGCCTGCGCAATCTCGCCCTCAATGTTGGCGACGGCGGCCATCACCCCCTTGCCGCCATACCGGGCCGGATCGCCATCCCGCAGTTCCAGCGCTTCGTTTTCCCCGGTAGAAGCACCGGACGGCACCGAGGCGCGTCCGACCGCGCCGCCGTCGAGACGCACTTCCGCCTCTACGGTGGGATTCCCGCGAGAATCCAAGATTTCGCGCGCCAGCAGCGTTTTGATCTGTGTTTTCATGATTCCCTCCGGATTGAAACACGGCAGATGAATACGGACTCCCCATTCGTTCTTGAGTTTATCACGTTAGCCTCTCAACCGCCACCCCGCATTATTTGAAAGAAATGTGAACCCGTTCTTTTCCATGTAACGCCGTACACAGGTTTAGTGTATACTTAGGGCATGAAATCCCTGATTTTCCTGCCATTCGCCGTGTTGCTTGGCATTCTGATCGGCGGTTGGCCGCCGAAAGAAGAACTGCGGACTCTCCGTCAAGAATTGGACGCACTACGCCAAAAAGCCGACAGTCGTCAAAAAGACACACGTTTCGATGCGATCACCCGCATGGTTCAAATCCCAGAGCGGGCCGCAGCGACGCCTAAGGCCAAACCGGCTCACACCGAAAGGCGCGTCACCATGGACCTTGGCTCTTCGACTTCGCAGGTCGCACAGGCGGTTGCCGACACCCCGGCTAAGACAGGCGCAAACGAGACTCTGTCATCCGAAGCGAATGAGCCCCGTCAAGACGTTTCACCTGAAGATCTCAAAGCACGCATCGAAGAGGCCAAGGAGCTGTGGGCGACCCGCGTGCAGATCGCACGGACGCAATGGCTCAACCGCCTGAAATTGACGCCCGAAAAGACCGAACTCTTCGACGCCTCGATCAATGCCATGAACGAAGAGCTTCAGGCCTCCATGCAGGGGCTTGCCGACGCTCTGGCCTTGGGGGCCGACATGACGCCGGAACTCGGCACCCGGTTTTTCAATGAGATGACCGCCTCGCTCGTGCGCACTTATGACGATCTCACCGTGATCGTGCCGGAAGAGCAGCGCGGCGAGGCGTCGAAGTTGGAACTCACCGACTTCATCGACCCGGCCGTGGCCGAACCGTTGATCGCGGTCCAAGACAAGCTCGATAACATGCCGGAGCCAGGCGGCCGCCGGTTCCCAAGGGGGCGCCGGTGAACGCCTTCATGCAAACGTGGCGAGTCGCCTGCTACGAATGGTTCGACGCTTTGCGGAGCCGTCGCGCGCTGGTCGTGCTGCTGCTTTATTTGGCGGCCGCCGTCTGCAACATGCACTGGTCGATCAACCTGTTGCACAAACTGGAGTCCGAACTTGCCACAGCCTTGCAGCTCCCGGCCTCGGAACAGGCTGGCGTGGTGTCCACCGCCCTCTGGAAATCCAAACCGTTTCAGCGCATGATGAAAAAGATGACGCAGAACGATCTGGTATTGCGTGACATCACCGGGAAGCATCCGGTGGAACTGATCTACGCCTGGTTCGCTTTTTTCTACACCCCTTTGCTGGTCGTACTGGTCGCAGGCAACCGCATCGCGGAGGAGATCGGTTCCGGTTCGGTGCGCTACGTGATATTCCGCACCTCGCGCGCCAGTTGGTCGCTCGGGAAATTCATCGGGCAAACGCTGATGATCGGCTTGGCTCTGCTGCTGAGCGGTGCCAGCGCGTATGTTGTCGCCAAAATCAGGCTCGCGGGATCGGGCACTCCCGATCTTTTCCTGAATATGACGCAGTGGTCGGTGCGCGCGTGGATCTATTCGATCCCGTACTTGGGCTTGGCCATGGGGCTCTCGCACCTCACGCGATCACCCAGCAAGGCCACGGTGATGGGCATCCTCGCCATCACAGCCTGCTTCGCGCTCTCGATCCTGATCCGTCACTTCACCACCGACATCGGCTGGCGGGCCTATCTGCCTCATCTCGGACAACTGTTGCCCGACGGTCACAAGATGCTGTTGTGGCGAAATGCCTCGGCCCCGCTGCTTGCAGGGTCAGCCACACTCGTCACGCTCGGCTTCTGTTACCTGCTCACCGGTTACGCTTTTTTCCGCACTCGCGACGTGTAAACACATGGAATACGCCATCGAATCCACTGCATTGGTCAAACGTTATGGCGCGCGCCGTGCGCTTGACGGCCTCACCTTGTCCGTGCCGCGTTTCGCCGTTCTGGGCCTGGTCGGGCCCAACGGCGCCGGGAAAACCACCTGGATGATGTCTGTCGCAGGCCTGCTGCACCTGCACGGCGGCACGATGAACCTCTTGGGCGGCGGTCCCTTCGATCCCGCCGTACACAGCGGCCGCGTCACACTGCTGCCGCAGGACTCAGAGTTGCCTTTGGAGAGCCGGCCGATCGACCTGCTCACGCACTATGGCCTGCTGCAGGGGCTCACGCGCCGCGAGGCCGAACGCTCCGCCTCGACCATGCTGCAGGAGGTCCACCTGGGAGACCGGCTGACGGCCACGGTGCGGTCGCTCTCGCACGGGATGCGCAAACGTGTCATGATTGCCCAGTGTTTCATCGGTTTTCCGGAACTCGTGCTGCTCGACGAGCCGCTCAGCGGACTTGACCCGCGCGAAACCGCCCACATGCGCGCCTTTCTCACGCGCCGACGCGGACGCCAGACGCTTGTGATCAGTTCACACAACCTGCATGACATTGAAGTCATGTGCGACCGCGTGGCGTTTATCGAAAAGGGACGCACCGTTCGTAACACCACGCTAGACGAGATGATCGGCGCCTCCAGCATGCTCCTCTACCGTGTCACGACGGGACCGTCCGATCTCGCTTCTATCAGCGCGGCCGTTCCGGGGGTTGCCCTTTCGTTCGACGCGGCAACCTGCACAGTCTGCTGCCGGTATGAACCGAAGCGTGACATCCCGGCACAGATCAACGCCCGCGTGTTGCCCCTGCTGTTGGCACAATGCGGTCTCATCGACATCGCGCGCGGCGACTCCCTCGAAGCCGCCTACTTGCGAACATCGGGAGCCCCCTGAGGCCCTCGGGTGCGATTTTTTCTGTTGAAGGGGGAATGGCAGATTTGAGGTTATACACCTATCAGTCGGGCTTCGGCGCACAACAACACATGTCCCTTCATACGTGGGACACGCTCTTCGTGGGGGACGCCTGTCGCTGAGTTATGGAGCGCGGCGGCTTGCCGCCGCTTTGGAAAGCGGGAGCAAGCTCCCGCACTCCACAGACCGCACGCGCGGCCCATCGGCCGTTTCCCCGCCTTAGCCCTGCCCGGGCCTCGTTGGGTGCGGTGGCAAGCGGTATCCCGCGCGACGCCACTTTCGTGCTGCATGGAGCACGGAAAGCGGGGCCGTCCTTCGGTTGTCACCGTCCCAAACTGGACCCCCAACCGTTTTCCTGCCGCTCAACTTCAACACAAAAAAATCGCGCCTGAGGCCCTCGCCGCCGTTTGGCGTGGCTTGAAATGATCAGTCTCGCCTGTTATACTTAGGACGTTTCACATGATTCGTTTTAAAGGAGATCTCATGAAGCCGCGCAAACTTTACGTCACTCAAAACGATTTCGAAAGACTCCAAGAGTTGTTGGAGGGCGGCGGTGCCGTGCTTAACCGCGACCGAAAAGATCTTTCAGCACTGGCAGAGGAGTTGAAGCAGGCCACGATTGTGACGCCTGATTCGCTCCCGGCGAATGTGGTCACCATGAATACGCGCCTGCGGCTGATGGATCTGGACACCCGTCAACCCTTTGAGATGACCGTGGTCTTCCCTCAGGATGCCGATGTTGACACCGGCAAGGTCTCCATTATCTCGCCTGTCGGCACCGCCGTGCTGGGCTATGCCGAAGGCGACACGATCGAATGGAGCGTACCGGCCGGCACAAGACGATTGCAGATCGAGAAGATCCTCTATCAACCCGAGGCCGCAGGGGACTTGCATCTTTAATGACCGTCGACGGAATAACCGTCCCCATACTTGACGCCTCTACCGTGTACGACGCAGCTTCTCGTGCGGGCATCCAAATTCCGGTTCTCTGCCATCGCAAGGGGCTTCATCCCACTGGCGGCTGCGGTGTGTGCACGGTGGAGGATACAACGTCGGGGCGATTGCTGCCGGCCTGCGCGACACCGCCTTGCGAAGCGATGTCGATCCTGACCGACTCGCCAGCCGCGCAGCAGGCGCGCCGTGACGCACTGGAACTCTTGCTCAGCAACCATCCCGCCGATTGCGAGGCCCCGTGCCAGTTGGCGTGCCCGTCCGGTCTGCCTGTGCCGCAGATGCTTGAAGCGGTCACCGCAGGGCGCTGGCATGAGGCTTCGCGTTTGGCTTGCGAGTATCCCGTGACGTGCGGTAACGCCGCGCCCTGCGAGAAGGCGTGTCGCCGCCGTCCGCTGGGCGGCGCGGTCGCGATCTGCGTCCTGCACCACTGGCTGGCTGGCCTTGCGCCGCAGGACGCAACAGGCCGGCCGCGCCCGCCGGCCATTCCCCCTGCACGCTTTCGTTCGCGCATGCCACGTCCCGACGAGGCGACGATGCTCGCGCTGTGTGCCGAACCCGGACCCCGGCGCGTCCCTGACGTTACGCCGGCCAACTTCACGCGCGACTGCGCGGCCTATGAAGCGGCGCGCTGCATGCAATGCGGTTGCCGCAAACCTGACGCTTGCCGCTTGCGCGCTCTGTGTGCGGAAACCGGCGCACGTCAGTCAGCCTTTGCGGGTCACCAGGGAACCATGGCGCGCGACCGATCAGGCGCGTTCCGTTTCGATGCCGCCCGCTGCGTACTGTGCGGCATCTGTGTCCGCACAGCACGGTTGATGCAAGCGTCCATTGCGCCCGCCTTTCAAGGCCGCGGTCTCGCGGCGCACATCGCGCCGCCGCTCGGGCGATCCTGGAGCGAAATTCCGTCAGAGATCCTCTCGGCCTGCGCGGAAGCCTGCCCGACCGGCGCCATGGCGCTGGTGCCGTCAACGGATCGGGAAGAGCAGAAAAACGCCGACCGTCCAGAGCGCGTGTGACACGATGCACGCCGTCAGATTACCGCGCCAACTGTAGAGCGCACTCCAAAAAAGGCCTGCCACCAGCGCCGCCATCACGAGCATGACATTGCCTGACGCGAGATGCACCGCCCCATATAGAAGAGCGGCAATCGCAAAGCCCGGTCTGCTGCCCCAGCGCAGAACGGCCTGGCGCTGCACATACCCGCGCCAAAAAACCTCCTCGCCCGGGCTTGTCACCAGCAGCAACACCGCGCCCACCATCCACGGATGTCCCAGTTCACGGATCGCGTAGATCGCCTCCACCTGTCGCGGCGCAAAGCCGAAGACTGCAGCCGCCAGCGCATCACCGGCCCAGAAAATCCCATACAGCAGGACCGCCGCGCCGACGCCGATCATCACTTCGCGCAAGCACCACTCATCGCGGCGGCACGGCACCCCGGCGGCCAGTAAAGCCCCGGCGCACAAGACGCAGACCGTCGCCGTGATTTTGACCCAGAAATTACCGTGCGGGCAGCCGAACACCCAGCCAAAACCTACGGCTGCCAGCACGATGAGCGACCAGAAACGGTTGGGCATAGCCGTGCTCAGTACGCCCGCAAACGGCGCACCGCCGTCGCGATATCCTTGACACGCTGGTTGCCGGCCTCGCGCTCGATCACGACCGCGCCTTCGTACCCGCATGCGGCCAGGGTGTCGAGGAAGGCAAAGCTGTTGACCTGGCCCGAGCCCCACACCACTTCGCTGCCCCAGGTTCCGGGCGTCGTCGTGCGGAGCGCGTCCTTGATGTGGATGTGGCGCACCCAGGGCGCCAAGCGCCGGAAGGCCGACAGCGGCTCATCCTTGTTGTAGAGGATGAGATTGGCCGGATCAAAATTCAGCATGACGTTCGGATGCTTAAGCGTCTCGACGAACCGTTGAAGATCCTCGGCCGACTCCTGACCGGTTTCCATCAGGAGCGTCACGCCGGCCTCGCCCGCAGCATCGCCCAGATAACGCACGCGGTCGTAAAATTTCTTGGCGTAGGCGGCGTCCGCATGGTCCAGGAACCCCACGTGCATCAGGATGGCGGTGGCGCCTAGCCGGGCGGTGATCTGAGCGGCCTTGGCAAAGGCCTCGCCGCTCGCAGGCCAATGCGCGTCGGGCGCGATGCCGCCGGTGGTTTTGATCGTGTCCAGCGTGGAGTAGTCCTCGTAATCGTAGTTCATCATGCCGGCCGTAATCACCCAGCCCTGCCGCTGCACCGCCTCCAGATAGGCCTCGCCATCAGGGCCCAGCGCCGGCGCGATGGCCAGATTGATGTGCTCGATCCCCATCGCCGCCATCGCGGTCCCGATCTCCTCAACGCCCTTTTGAAACGACCAACTACACACGCCGATCGGCCACTTGTTTCCGCACAGATTCATCTCGCCTCCCTTTGCTTTGTCTGTATTGCTCACTGCCGACATGGTCACTTCGCCAGCCGCACGGTTTTGCCGCTTCTGGCCGACCGCTTTTCCGCGTCCACGATCTTAACCGAATCGCGCGACTGTTCCGCTGTGATGACGGGCGGCACCTTCTTGCCCTTCAGCACGTCGAGGAACCATTTGATCTCGTATTCGTAACCTTCGCCCTCCGCCAGCACCGGCACAAACGCCTCGCCTTTGGCGGGATAGACATAGAGCGGCTTCTCGCGCTTCGCGTCGAGGATCACCACAGCCTTCTCGAAAGTCACGACATAGCTAGCCTCGAACCCCATGGTTCCCGTCATGCACCAGCTCCCTTCCGCCGTGACCGCGGCCCCGCCCACGTCATACAGCGTGGAGATGTATTGCATCGCGCCGTTCTTGTCAAAGGCAGCGGTGCTGGTGACCGCCGAGGGCATGCCGAACAGGAAGTTCACCATGTCAGTGTCATGAATGTGCAGGTCGAGCGCCACGCCGCCGCTCTTGCTCTCGTCCGCAAACCAGTTCGATCCCTTTTGCCAGCCGGGCGGCGCGCTGAAACGGCGGAACGACGCCGCAATCACCTTGCCGTATTTCTTGCTGTCCACCAGCTTTTTGAGATAGACGTAGCACGGCCAGAAACGCAGGCAATGGGCCACCATCAGCTTCGCGCCGTCGGCCGCGCAGCTTGCGGCTTTTAGCATCTTGTCGCACTCCGCTGCGGTCAGCGCCATCGGCTTCTCGCAAAGCACGCTGACACCGGCCTGCAACGCCTTGGCGGTCAGCGGCACATGCAGCGGGGT
>JAGOBZ010000120.1 GCA_017999015.1 Kiritimatiellia bacterium | reverse complement strand
TTCGCTTCCGCTACCGGTCGTTCACACGCTCTTGGCCGATATTGTAAGCAAAAGGGGATACAGATGGCGAGTCGGCATTGGAGGCCCGGCTCAGATTACTTTTTGCCGGGGAAGAGCGCCTTGATCGCCTCAAGCGTCTTTTCAACCAAGATCTGTCCGCCTTCAGGACCCACCGGCGTGGACTGCGGCACGGCGCTGTACCCGCCGCCCTTGACAGCCCGTTCGGAAGGCAGATAGGAGTGCCGCGCATCTGCGGGGCTGGCCAGTTGGACCAGCATCGTCTGTCCCGCCGGGCTGCGTCCGTGAATGCGCATCGCGTAATCCGCGAACAGTTCATACGGATTGGTCGCCAGCACCAGATCGCCCACGCGCAGGACATGGATCTCTAGCGCATTCACCGGCTCGACTTTCTGCTGCGCCTCATACCGGTCCAGCGTGGACTTGTACCACCGCTTACGGCTGAAAACCCCGGACTCTTTCTCGTCGCGCTTGGCGTAGTCGGCATATCCTTTTTTGGCCGCTTCGTACTCTTGATCCGTCAGCTTACGGCCGGGCACCTGAAAGCGCTCCACCCGGTGGGCAAACGGCACATCGGTGCGCAGATCGGCACGGATCACCTCCCACGTCTCGTCGAACGCCGTCACGATCCGGCGCGCCAGTTCCTGTTTGCGCGACAGCTTGCGCAAGCGCTCCATGCGCGCCTCGGCCGCGCCGCGAAGCATGGCCCGCGGCACCTGGTCGCCCGCCGGCCCGCTAAAGCCTAGCACCACCACCCCCGCACCGTATTTTGCCTTCAGGCTCTCGCGCACGTGGTGCCAATAATCCGCGCTCACCTCGTACAGACCCTCCACCGTCTGGGAGGGACACGGCACCGCCACCGCCGTCGCTAGCAGCTTCTTTTCGGAATCCGTGAAGCACAGCACATCCACGGCATGATCCTCCCAGCCCTCCAGCCCGCGGAAGGCCGGCGTATCGATCTTGCCGTACATCACCGCCGTGCCGTCGGCATACACCACGCGCCGGTTGTGGCCGACCACCGCTTGCCCCAGCCCCCACGCCACAGCGCCCGGCTTGCGGCTCTCCCACGCCTTAGCCGCAGCGTCGGTCAGCCGGTCCAGCATGAACGGCACATACTCCTTGGGCTGCATGGCCTCGCCATAGTCGTTGAACCGCTCCTGGTTGAGCGTCGGGCCGGTGTGCGTGTGCGTTGCGGCCAGAAACAGCATGTTGGTGTCTAACCCCGCCAGACGCGCCCCCAGACGCATCCGCAGATCGCGCTGCACCTCGACCGGGATCGTCACGACGTCCACCGATATCAGGATTGCCTGCCCGCCCGGCTTCCCCGCCTCGCTCGCCTCCAGCGCCAGAACGTTCGCCATGCACGGACTCTCGACCTTTTTCGAGATGCGCTGATGGAACTGTCCCGCCAAAGAAATCGGCCGGTCCGGCGTGATCGAAACCTCCGCCGCGCCGACCAACAACTCGGCAGCCTGCGCGGCTCCCGCCACGAAGATCGAGAATATTACAGCACGCTTACGCATCGGACGCATAAGTCCCCCTTGCTTGAACGATGACTGATAATGGTCAGTTTACTGTTTAAACAGCGCTCGGATGGCGCTCAGCGTCCGCTCCACCAGCACCTGTCCGCCTTCGGGGCCGATCTGGCTCGACTGCGGCACCGCGCTGTAGCCGCCGCCGGCGACAGCCCGCTCCGAAGGCAAGTATCCATTCGTGCCGACCGGGCTGGCAAGCTGGATCAGCACGGTCTGCCCCGCCGGGCTGCGGCCATGGATCCGCATAGCGTAGTCGACGAACAGCTCGAAGGGGTTGGTCGCGATCGCAACATCGCCAATGCGCAAAACGTGCATCTCAATGGTGCCCTTCGGGTCGGCCTTCTGCTGCGCCTCGTACCGGTCCAGCGTCCGCTTGAACCAGTTTTTGCGTCCGTAAACCTCGGCAATCTTATCGTCTTTTTTCAGATAGTCCGCGTAGCCCTTTTTGGCTTCGGCGTACTCTTGTTCCGTGAGCTTGCGGCCGGGCACATCGAAGCGCTCGACACGGTGCGCGAACGGCACATCGACGCGAATGTCGTCCTGCGCCACAGCCAGCGTTTCCTCGAAAGCGACGATAATCCGCCGCCCCAGTTCCTGAAGCCGGCTCAGCTTCCGGAGTCTCAGCATGCGCTCCTCTGCCGCGTTACGCAGCATGGGGCGCGGTACCTGGTCACCAGCCGGCGCACAGAACCCGAGCACAACCACGTCCCGGCCATGCTTTCCGCGGATCGCCTCGCGGACGTTATGCCAGTAATCTGCGCTGACCTCGTGCAAATGCTCGGCGGTCTGAGACGGACACGGGACCGTGATCGCCGTCGCCACGAGTTTCCGGCCACCATCAAAAAAATAGAGAATGTCCACCGCATGGTCTTCCCAGCCCTCAAGGCCGCGAAACTCCGGGACGTTCGTCTTGCCGTACATGACGGACGTGCCGTTCGCGTAGGCGACGCGGCGGTTGGCACCGACCACGGCATGGCCCAGCCCCCACGCGACCGCGCCGGGTTTGCGGCTCTCCCACGCCTTGATCACCGCGTCGCCCATGCGCTCGAACATGAACGGCACATATTCCCTCGGCTGCATGGCATTGCCGTAATTGTTGAAGTTAGTCTGCGCGAGCGTGGGGCCGGTGTGGGTGTGGGTCGCGGCGAGAAAAATCTTGTTCGTGTCGAAGCCCGGCATAAGACCCGCGAGGTAACGCTTGAATTCCTCCTGCGTGTCCCGAAGGCTCACCACGTCCAGAGAGACGAGGATGGCGCAGTCGCCTGGCTTGCCGTTCTCCCGCGATTCCAACGCCAGCACGTTCGCCGTGCAGCGGCTCAGGATGTTGGTTGAGATACGGTTATAGAACTGCCCGCTCAGCGAAATGGGGCGGTCCGGCGTGATGTCCGCCTGCGCCGCACCGATCCAGAGTTCCGCCGCCGAGGCGACTCCGGCCCATGCGAGAATGACGGCACCTGCCGCCAACGAGAGGCTTTTCATCTCCATTTTTCGACTCCTATCGATTTCTGTCGACGCCTGTCGACACGCTACTTTTTAAAAAGTTCGTTGATCGCGGTGAGCGTACGCTCAACCAGCGCTTGCCCGCCCTCCGGGCCGACCAGGCTGGACTCCGGCACGGCGCTGTAGCCGCCGCCTTTGACGGCGCGTTCCGAAGGCAGGTAGGAAGACACGTCTACCGGGCTTGCCAGTTGGACCAGCATGGTCTGGCCGGCCGGGCTGCGCGCCTGGATACGCATCCCGTAATCCAAGTACAACTCAAACGGGTTAGTGGCAAGGACAAGGTCGCCCAGCCGGATCACGTGCATTTCGACGGCACAGCGCCTCGCCCCCTCTTTTGACTGACCTTCGTAACGCTCCACTGTCTTCTTGTACCAGTTTTTGCGGGCGGGCTCGCCGCCTACAAGTTTTTCTTTGGCGGCCAGCAGCGCCAGTGCAGTCTTGGCGGTCTCGTATTCCTGATCGGTGATATTCCTGACGGGCAGATCAAACCGCTCCACGCGGTGCGCGAACACGACATCCGCACGCAACTCGCTCTGCACAGCCTCCCATGTGGATTCATAAACGCCGATGAGCCTGCGCGCCAGCTCTTGGCGCCGGTTCAAGCGCCGAAGCTGCTCCATACGCCCTTCTGCCGACTTTCGCAAAATGGCGCGCGGCACAAGATCACCGGCCGGTCCGCAAAGGCCCAGCACCGCAAGCTCTGCGCCGAACCGTTGGCGCAGCCCGTCGCGCACATCTCCCCAGTAATCCGCGTGCACACGCGACAATCCCTCATCGACCTGGGCCGGACAGGCCACTGCCATCACCGTGGCGACCGGACGCCGTTTTTCATCAAGGAAAAAAACGATGTCGACCGCGTGGTCCTCACCGCCTTCGAGCCCAAGGAACTCAGGTTTATCCGTCTTTCCGTACATCACGGATGAGCCGTCCGCATACGCCGATCTGCGGTTCTGACTGGTCACCGCGTGCCCCAGCCCCCACGCCGCCGATCCGCGCGCGCGCCCCTCCCACGCTTTTACCGCCGCTGCCGCAACCCGTTCAAAGAAAAAGGCGACGTACTCTTCAGGCGGCATCGCGTTGCCCAGATCGTCGTACCATCCCTGATCGAGTGCGGGTCCCGTATGCGTGTGCGTGGCGGTCAAGAACAGCTTCCCTGTGTCAAACCCTTTCAGCCGATCTCCCAAATACGCGCGCAACCGCTGCTGGATATCCCGCGGCACGTAGCACACGTCACAGGCGATCACCATCGCGCAATCGGCCGCCTGACCGTTTTCGCGCGCTTCGATCGCCAGCACATTCGCCTTGCAACGGCTGAGGATCTGCTTCGGATCGGCCACGCGAACGTGGAACTGGCCGGTCAACGAGACCGGACGATCCGGCGTAATATCCGCTTCTGCCGCGCCGATCCACAGCTCAGCGGCCGAGGAGACGCCGACCGAAGCGAGCATGACGACACCCGCCGCCGCCAGCGAAAGACTTTTTTTCTTCATTTTTCGCTTCCTGCCGTTTCCTGTCGAAACCTGTCGTTACCAGTCGACTGGTATCGACAGGCATCGACGGGCGTCGACAGGCGTCGCATTGTACTCGCTTAACCTTCCAACTTCCACCCGTTGTGCATCGGGCGCGTCAGCATGGTGTTGGCGAGATCGTTGCCGACGAACCGCTCGGTCTTCCAGTCCCACTTCAGTTTTTGCTGCAGCCGAGCCGCGATGCCCGCGACCATGCCGAGCGTCGATGCCGTGTGTGTGGCGTCGATGCCAGCAATGGCCTCCTTACGGCTGCGGATCGCATCCAGAAATCCCTGCCAGTGGTTGACGCTCTTGTAGCCCACCCGGTCGCCCGCCTTAGCCTTGATGGTTGTCACGTCATCAAATGCCATTTTGTCGGCCGGCAGCAACCGGACGTCCCCGGCTTGCGGACGGAGCCTAAGCAGATCGCCCGACGCCTCGATCTGGTCGCCCCGATTGACCTGCACCCAGCCCTTCTCACCGATGAACCGGGTACCCAACGGCTGTTTCTCGTTGTCCGTAAACACCATGCGCAGGCCGTCCGGATAGGTAAAGACGGCCTTCCAGCGCTCGATGTTATCGGCATATCCTTTGTTGACGTAGTAGGAGGCTTCGGAGACTTCCACCTCGAACGGCTCGGTGGCGAGGGCCGGACAGCCCCACTGCGCGATGTCCAGATGATGCACGCCCCAGTTCGTGGTCCATCCCTCACAGTAGTCGTTGATGAGGTAGAAGTCTGGATACTCGATGCGGCCGTAGTTGTAGGCGTTCCAGCGCGCGGGGCCGAGCCACATCTTCCAGTCCATGTCGGCGGGAATCGGTTGGGGCTGGTAAGGTCCTTTGAACTTGGGCTGAAAGCCGGTGCTCTCGACGGCGACGCGGACTTCGGTGATCTTGCCCAGGTAGCCGTTGCGGGCGAGTTCCGCGCCCTGGCGGAAGTTGCCGAGGGAGCGCTGCCACAGGCCGGACTGGAAGACGCGGTTATACTTGCGGAGGGCTGCGCGCATGGCGATGCCGTCGCTGACGCAGACTCCGGTGGGCTTCTCGCACC
This sequence comes from Kiritimatiellia bacterium, assembly GCA_017999015.1. Taxonomy (GTDB): domain Bacteria; phylum Verrucomicrobiota; class Kiritimatiellia; order RFP12; family UBA1067; genus DUPH01. The sequence goes on along the minus strand of JAGOBZ010000120.1, from coordinate 3,220 downwards.
AGACGTCCTTGCCTGCGCGGGCGGCCGCAACCGTGACGAGCGAATGCCAGTGGTCCTGCGGAGCGCACATCACCGCGTCGATCTCCTTGCGGGCGAGGAGGTCTCGGAAATCCGCATACTCGGCACACCCCTTGTCGCCGTATTTGCGGTCGATTTCATCCTTGGCGCCCCGCATACGGCTGTGCCGCGCGTCGCAGACCGCCACGATGCGGCAGTCGCTGCTGGCCATGAGGTTGCGCGCATTCAGCATGCCGCGGTCGCCGGAGCCGATGACGCCGAGCGCGATCCGCTCGTTCGCGCCGAAAGCGGTCGCAGGAATGATCGCGGGAACCCCCATGGCCGCCACAGCGACCGCTGAGCCTTTTAGAAACATTCGCCGATTCAGTGCTGAATTCATCTGAGTCTACCTTTCTTGTATCATCTGATGATGGGTATGCAAAAACGTTTTCTTTACGGCAGCAGGCTTTTCGGCCAGCTCTTCTATTTGTGTCGACGGATAAAGTCGAGGCACTGCTTAACATCCTGCTCCACCTGCGGCGACACGGTGTCGAACTCCACGCCGACGTGTCCATTGAAGCCTTGCTTCTTAAGCTCTTCCAGAACGGCTGGGATGTTGCCGACGCCTTGGCCGTAAACCAGGTCGGGGCTTCCGTACTTCGCCTCCTTGACGTCCTTCAGATGAACGGAGTGGATGCGTCCCTTCACCGTCTGGAGATAGGCGACCGGATCCATGCCGGAACGGTAGATGTGCCCCGTGTCCACCGAGAAGCCCATGCGCGGATCGCGCCCTTTCATCAGCCCCATCAGATAGTCGGGATCCCAGTTGCGGTACTGCGGCTTGTCGGAATTCTTCGCGTGGTTGTGAAAGCAGAGCTGAACGTCATACTCCTTGACCATGCGCTCGACGACGTCGAAGCGGTCCACGGGCGGCTCGCCGGTCAAGCCCCTCAGACCGAGCTTCTTTGCAAACGCGAACAATTTACGCGTCTCCTCGTCCGTCTTGCCGAAATCTGCGACATAGGCATTGACGGCCTTGAGCCCGCTCGCCTCCAGCTTCGCTTTGAGCGCCGCGAGGCGCACATCGTCAAGATGCTGGTTGACCGTGACGTCGGGATGTTCCGGACTGAGCTTCTGCCAGAAGAAAAGCTCGATCACCTCGGCCCCGCACGCCTTCGCCTTGTCGATCGCCTCAAAGGCCGTCACCTTGCGGAACGAATAAGCGCAAACACCGGCTTCCATGCCCCCAGCCAACACAGAGGCCGCCATCCATCCCGCAACTGCAAAACACACCGCTTTTTTCATCATGTCCGATTCCCCATTTCGTTTTTTGTATAACGGTTTTAAGTATGACACAGGTCGGAGCTTACAGCTATTGCGTTTTTTCACAAACCGCATGCAAAAACAACCATGTGCGAGTTATGTCTCCCCGATTCAGGCCAGTCTGAAACATGTTTGATTCCGCAATGAAAATGTGTAAAAACGCAATAGGCGCATCGTTCTCTTTCTGCGACACCGGGACTGTCTACTGAGGAAATCGTTTCGTTTCGCCTTGTGACCGCATGACCCCATAACCTTGTTGAGAGGAGCCGAGTATGACACGTAATAGGATGCCATCAACCGTCCTGTCGCTGGCCTTGTCGTCAGCCTTGTTCGCCGGGCTCAGCGCACAGGCGCAACCCGTGCCGATCTACCGCAATGACTTCGCCACGCGCCTCAGTGCCGGGCCGGCTGCAGCCAAGAACTACACCCTGCCGTACCTCACCGGAACGCTCTGCTCGACCAACGGCCTCGCGGCCTACTCCGACACAAGCGCGATCCAGGACGGCTGGGTCGAGGGCCTGAACAACAATGATGCTATCGCGCGCGTTCTCGACACGGGCGGCAATCCGCTGGCCTGCCTCTGCCGCGATGTCTACGGCAAATATGCCTACGTCCGCCACCCGATCGGCAACGTCCTCACGAACGGTTTGGTGCGGTACAGCGCCGATATCCGCCCGCCGCGCCGGTGGAGCGGTTCTTCGCGCAACATTGCAATTCACCTCGGGTACGACCGTCTTATGAGCGTGATCGAGGGGGAAAAAGAAGAGTACTACAAATATCAAACGCTCCTGACCGGTTTCCGCAGCCCTACCGGCTCAGACACCGACTTTAAGTTCTACGCCTACCAAGGCAACGGCGACGGCAGCAGCGGCACATACATTAATGGAACAGCCGCAGTCGACACGACCCACTGGTATCGGTTTGTCGCGCTGCTGGACCTGAACGTCAACACCTACACCGCGGCCGTGTACGACATGGGTACGGAACAGCCCACGTTGGAAACCCCGCTGCCCGCCTCGCCGGTCGAGACCTTCGGCGGCACGACGTTCCGCTTCCGTATGGACCTCTCTGACGCCACCGGCGGCCTCACCACGCTGGCGCTCTCAGCGTACGGCGTCATGGGCGGTGACGACGCCTCCACCGACATCACCCTCACCGCGCGCTATGACAATCTGGTGATCGCGTCCAAGCCTACCGGCACCCCGGACTTCACGCGCGTCTACGCCAACGATTTCGCAACCCGCACGATCACCCGAACCGTCCCAGATCCCCTCGAAGCCTGCTACGCCAACGACACGGTCGTCCCGAACGGCACAGGGTCTTATTCCACTGGAGATAAATTGACGCTCGACAAAACGCTGGAATTCCCCAACGGGTCGATTCTCGGCTCCGGCACGGACGGCTGGGTCCGCCGCAACAGCGGCGGTTCAAAAATAACGATCGGCTCGGATGGCAACGCATACGCCAGAGCCTGGCATGAGGTCGGAACCACCTTCATCACCGCCTGCCAGCGGATCGGCAACACCCTGACCAACGGTACGGTTCAGGTGACGGTCGAGATCACCCCGCCGAACCAATGGTATTGGTCCTCCTCAAGAGCCGTTTTCTTAATGATCGGCGACGACTCGCTCTATCGTGGGGAGAAATACGACAGCATCACAAACTCTTATTACCACCATTATGCGGCTCGCGTCGGCTTTGGCGGTACGAGCACGACCGATATCCGCTTAGTCACCTTTGACGGTAACGGCGCCAACAGCGCCACGAATGTCTACGGAACGGCCTCGGTCAATCCGGCCAACTGGTACCGCTTCATCGCGACGCTCGACCTGACCAACGCCACCTTCGCCGTGGACGTCTACGACATGGGCACACAGCACAGCATCAGCACGCCGACGCC
>JAGOBZ010000119.1 GCA_017999015.1 Kiritimatiellia bacterium | reverse complement strand
CAGGCCGCGCAGCGAGGCCATCTCGGCCAGCAGCGCGTCGCGTTTTTCGGTGGGTGTCGCTTTTTTTCGTTTCATGCCCATAGTATAGAGCATAAATCATGCCCTATACAACAACAAAACAAAAAAACCAAAATTAGAATTGCTGCCTGAGATTGCGGGGCGAGGCGCGGTTTGATAGAGTGCGCTCTCAATGACGCATGGTGTCGCCAAACAATGGCGCGCCGCGTTTCGGGAGCATCGACGACCATGGCCGGCTGGACAAGCATTCTGGATACCATCGAAAACACAACACTTCAAGAAAGGATGCCCATCATGCGACGCTCTTGTTTCCTCGCCCTGTTTGTTTTATGTGCCTCGCTCGTTTCTGCCGACTGGCACGATGCGCTCTGGCTCGGCCGGGGCGACGTCTGGCGCGCCCGTTTTCCAGTCACCGTGACGAATCCCTCCGACGCCGCCCTCGACGGCCAACCCGTCGCCCTGACTGTGGGCGACCAGCCCGATCAGGCGCCGCTCGCCGGTGCGCGGGCCGAGGCGCTGCGCGTGTCCAACAGCCAAGGGCGTCAACTGCTCTACGCGCTCTGGGCCCCGGGTTTGGACACCCTGATCACGACCGGCGCGGTTCCCGTCGGCGCGGTCTTGTCCCTTCCCGCCGTGTGCGGCCCCGCCACCTCCACCATCTATCACGTCTATTTCGACAATGCGCATGCATGGGGCCTTGCTGATTTCTTCGACAAACGGCTCGTTACCGACCTCAACGGTGATTTTGAACGCGGCGTCGGCGACATGCCGACAGGCTGGCAGCAGAAGATGAGTGACGCCGCGCACCGGCTCGCGTGGTCGACCGACGCGCCGTTCTCAGGCGCGCGCTGTCTCAAGGCCGAGACCGCCTCCGGCGCCGCCCCCACTTGGTTCGGATTCTCGCGCTCCGACTTCACCGTCGTTCCCGGCGCGCGCTGTACGGTCCGGATCCGCGTGCGCGGCGAAAACGTCTCTGGCACCGCCGGCTGGTATGTGCACGTCGGCGACGAACAGAATCCGCAGCTTCTCAACCGTGTCGTGAAAACCGGCGACGGCACCTTTGGCTGGACAGAGACGCAGATCACCTTCACCGTCCCGGAGGGCGCAACGCGCATGACCACCGGCTCCGTGCTCCACGGCAGCGGCACCGCCTGGTACGACGCCTTCACCTTTGCGACCGACCGTCCGGCGCCCACCCCCACCGCCCGCGTCGGCGCAGCGGAGCGCCTTTCGCTGACCGAACTCGGCGCGGACGCGCCGTGGCCCGCCGCCCTGCGCTGCCGCCCGCACTGGCTGGGACGCATCACCGCGCCGTTCCGTCCCCATCGCCGCGCCGCCGAGCGCCTCTGGCGCCACCGCCTGCCGATCCGCGTCGTCAACCTGCGCGACGCGCCGGCCACCAACCTGCTCGCCGTGGCCGATCTCGCGAGCGCCGCGCGCGGCATCGTCGCGCCCGAGTTCCGTCTGACCTTCGACGGCCAGGCCGTCGAGGCCTGCCGGCTGGGCGACCGCCTGCTCTTCTCCTGCTCGCCCGACGCGCGAAGCATAATGACCTATTACCTGTATGTAGCCGACACCGGCAAGCGCCCGGAAACGCGCGCCGCCGTCGCCTCCGCGCTGGGCAGCGACATCCCGTCTGACCAGATCCTGGCGGCCGGCTCCGACACCACCGATGCGGCCGCCTTTGCCAAACTGCTCGCCGGCCCGGTGAACCGGGTCAAGAATCCCGGTTTCGAAGAGGGTGCGGACCAGCCCGACGGCTGGTCGCGCAGCGGCGAAGGCAAGGGCGTCCGGTTCAGCGTCGAAAGCCCCGGCGGCTTCGGCAAGCACCACGCCCGCATGACCGTTGACAAATCCGTTGCAGCCTCTTGGCGCGGCTGGCAGCAGTCGGTCCCTGTCAAGGCCGGGCACACCTACCTGTACGGGGCCTGGCTCGCCTGCGAGGGTCTGGAAGGCTCGGCCCTGCTGCACGCGCACCTGCGCACCGCGCAAGGGCAAGTGGCGTCGGGCGGTTTCCTCAGCGCGGGTGCCGGCATCAGCGGCACGGCGGCGTGGACGCCGATGTTCGGCACCGCCACCGTTCCGTCGGATGCGAGCCAGCTCCAGATTCACCTCACCATGGACGCGCGCGGCACCCTCAAACATGACGGCGTCTTCTTGGCCGAGTGCCTGAACGCCGCGACCGACGACCCCGAGACCCCGGCCATGGGCCACGGTGAACTGGCGGTGTGGCCGGTTGACCCCATCGTCAAAGTTTTCCACGAGACCCTGCCGCCGACGCAACGGGCGGCGGGCGCGATCGCCCTCGCGCGCAACGAGGAGGAAGCGCTGCAACTCGCGCTGCGCGCCGGCCGGAATATCGCCGATCTCGAGATCGCGGTCGACCCGCCGAAGCGGCGCGATGGCCGCACGCTGGACGCGTTCACGATCGGCTGGGTCGGCTATGTGCCGATCGACCATCCGACCGCCTACTACAACCTGACCACGCCGGCATGGCAGTTGAAGCATCCCACGCGGGGCGGCTCATCCGACGGCTGGTCCGGCTGGTGGCCCGACCCGATCCGGCCGACCGCGCGGGGTTCGCTGCGCGCCAACCAGACGCAGGCCGTGTGGCTTTCGTTTAAGACCACGGCGGACACCGCGCCGGGCACTTACGCCGGCTCCGTGCGCCTGCTCGAGGCGGGCAAGCGCCTGGTGCGGCGCGTGCCCTTCACCGTCACGGTCTGGGATGTCGAACTGCCCGCCGCGTCGTCCTGCGCCGCGATCTACGACATCCGCCTCAGCGCGCACTGGTCTGCCGACGGCTCGACGGCGGCGCAGCAGCGCGAGCGGCTGATGCGCGTCATGGCCGATAAACGCGTGTCGCCCGACGAGGTCGGCGCGGCTCCGGTCTTCACGCGCGACGCTCAGGGGCGCATCACCGCCGACTTCACCGCGTATGACCGAGCCGCGCAGCTCTATTTCGACGAGCTGAAATTCCGCTTCTCTTACACGCCGAACTTCTTCTACCTGTTCGGCTGGGAGCACCCGCCCAAAAAGGTGATGGGCGAGGCCCCTTACGAGGGCGAGCATCCGTATGCCGCCACGGACCGCACGCGCCTGCGCGCCGCCTACAAAGAGACCTACCAAGCCTGCCTGCGCCTCTACTGGGAACACGTCAAGGCCAAGGGCTGGGCCGACAGGCTGGTGCTCTACATATCGGACGAACCCTTCCTCACCAAGAAGCCCATCATCGACCAGATGAAGGCCCTCTGCGACATGATCCATGAGGTCGACCCGAAGATCCCGATCTACTGCAGCACATGGCGGCACTGCCCGGATTGGAACGGGTATCTCGACGTCTGGGGCGTCGGGCATTACGGCTGTTTCCCGGTCGAAGAGATGCGCGCGCGGCGCGCCGCCGGCGACCGCATCTGGTTCACCACCGACGGCCAGATGTGCACCGACACGCCCTTCTGCGCGGTTGAGCGCCTGCTTCCCCACTACTGCTTCCAATTCGGTGCCGAAGCGTACGAATTCTGGGGCGTGAGCTGGCTGACCTATGATCCCTGGCAGTTCGGCTGGCACCGCTACATCCATCAAAGCAGCACGCCCGGCGAATCCTACTATGTGCGCTATCCGAACGGCGACGGCTACCTGCTCTATCCCGGCGGGCCGGTCGGCGTCCAAGGCCCCGTGACCACGGTGCGCCTCGAAGCCGCGCGCGACGGCATCGAGGACTACGAGTACCTCAAGCTTTTGCAGCGGCACGCCGGCAACCCGCAGGCCGATGCCCTGCTCAAGGAGTTCGCCGCGCTGGTTGAAATCCCGAATGCCGGCGGCCGCTTCTCGACGCGCATCCTGCCTGATCCGTCGAGCCTCGCCGCATTGCGCCTGCGAGCCGGCGCGCTCCTGGAGCAACTCACTGCACGATGAGCAGACTGGTTCGGGCAACCACGGGCGACACGCTCACGTCATCGATCGCCAGAGCCTGTGCACCGGCCTCTGCCTCGCCCTCCGCGACGGCGAACTGCCATGCGAGATAGAACACTCCGCCCGGCGCGACCGGCGCGCCGAACGCGGCCTGCCGCTCGACGTGGCGGGCTTCGCCCGGGCTCTGCGCCAACGGGAATCCCGCGCAGTCGGCATCCGCATCAAAGACGACCGGATCGCCTGCTTCACTCCATGTGACGCCGTCTGCGCTGCACAGCAGCCGCACCGCGCCGGCAACGGTGCCGCGTCTGTACTTTTCCACTTCGAACGACACGTTCCATGTGCGCACGCTCCGGCCCGTGTTATTGACAAAACATGCCAGTATCGAGACGCTTGTCGCCTGCGTGTCATCCGTGAGACCGCCGACCGCCTGGTCACGGCAGTCACGCGAAGAAAAGTTGTAACTGCCTGCGGCCGTGAAATCCGGTGCGCCATTGGCGTGCGCAACCGCCGCTCCTGCCGCCACGTAAGGGCCGGTCACACGCGCACCGTCAACCCGCGATTCCACGCGCCAGCCCCACGGCAGACAACCTGCCGCATGACTGCCCATCTCATCGAAGGTTTCTGTCACGCCCTCCGGCGGCACGGAAATCCCCGCCGGTGTCTCGCCCGACGTCCATGCGACACGCACGCTATCGATGCCGAACGCATGGTCGCTCCCCAGATCATCGACATCGACCCAACGCAGCAGCAATACCCCGCCCGGCGGGATCGGTCGTGACAGGCACACGCAGCCGTCGGCCGACACATCGGCGGTGACCGCGCCAGCGGATTGCACCTCGTTTGTCACGCAGGGCGAATCAAAGCACAGGGCGTTCAGCCTGTGCCACACCCCTTCGGTCAAGGGCACCACGCGATTCGTCACGCAGTACTCAGCCAGCAGCGTGTTCGTCAGCGCGCTGGCGCCGACACGCCATTGGCGCATGCGGCTCTGGATCACGCTGCGGGTGATCGTGCCGCCACTGCCGTTGGACAGCGCCATGCCGTACACAAAGTCATGCCCGCCCCCGGCCAAGGCACCCAACGAACAGGCATTGCTTTCTGCAAAGCTGAACGCATACAACCCGCTCGCGGTCCCTGAGCCTGTGCCGTAGCGGAGCGACGTGACGGCCGCGGTGTCGGCGTATGCGTACCAGGCATGGAGCGGTTCGGCCGCATTGTCCCATACGGTAGACCCATAGTTTACCAATGCGTCAAACGTTTGGGTGTAGGTTCCCGAGGCGTCTGCCATCACCACCGCCAGCACAAGGGCAGGCCTCACTGTAACAATCAGTTCGCGTCCCTCGCACTCGCCGTCCTTATCCTCTGCGGTGAAGGTGAATCTCTGCTCGCCGATATCCGATGCATCAGGCGTGTAAGTGAAGGTTCCCGCATCCAGCGACCATGCGCCGGATACACTGGTGGTTGCCGTCACATTGGTCACAATGACCGGATCGCCGTTGGTCTCCTGAATGACGACGCTGCACACGAACGGATCGCCCACGCGGGCGGTTTGCGGCGCGAACGGCGCGATCCACGGCGGCACCGCAGGCGCCAAGGTGTCCACCTCGATCACGTTGGAGTCGGCGGAGACCTCTGTCTCGGACACGGCCCGCACCGCATACCGGTACACGCCTGCGACAAGGTTGGTCACCTGATACGACGTGAAAGCCCCCACCCCCGCGTTGGACAGCGCATACACGCGCGTGCCGTCGCCGTACTGAAGAATCACGTCGTCGATCGCCACGTTTCCCTTTACTTTGCCATAAACCAGTCTAAAGCGCGTATAGGCGTCGGCGGTTGAAAAGGAATAGCTTCGCGTCGCGGCCGCGTTGTTGGTCAACAGCAGGTTCTCGAGCACCGTCCATCCGGTCTCGTTGCTCGCCGCAATCTGGATGACCGAATTACTCACGCTGTTGCCCTTGTACCAGAAAGACAGATGGGTGACGGCAGCGGGATACGTCGCCGTCATCACCGAATGGCCGTCTTCCGACAGTTTCACGGAAGGAATATCGACGCCCGAATTGGCGTCGGTGTCATAGACCCCGCCGGCGTTCTGGATCTCCCATCCTTCCGGCACGCTGGACGGATAATCGTCAAAGCCTTCATGAAGCGTCGTGGGCGGCACCCCGTCGTATCGATAGACGTCCAGCCTGTAAGCCGTCGCTCCGGGCACCGCCGACCAGCGGGCGGTAAAGCCATCTTGCGTCACCGACGCAGCCTCCTGCGCGATGGGCGGCGCCAATTCCGCGCACGCCCGCGGCATGCCCATCGTCAAAGAACCCAATACAGAAACGCACATGGAGATCACTCTTGTGCGTTCACACCACTGTACCGCACGGTTTTTTGTCATCTTTTAATCCTCGTTTAAACATACATGTTCGACGTATAGCTATATTAAAAACAAAACCTTCCTTGCTGGTCAAATTCTTTTTTTCTGACTTCGACCTGGCCGGGCAGATAATCGCGGAAGGAGACCTGCCTTTTCATGACATCACCGTGTGCTGCCAGTCGCTTAGCGCCAACCACCTGTGTAAACTGCACAAGGCGGCGTGCGGCCGCACCATGAGCGAGATGCATTTGAAAAGATGAACGCAACGGACAGACTGCCCGGCGGCTGGCGGGCGTGAAGCCCTTACAACGGCGGATCGGATCGCGTCTCCGCGTCCTTCATCCCGACCTCCTCAAAGGGAATGCGGGCGGTTTTGCGTTTCACGCGGGCCTGGCTGTCCTGAGCCGTCAGGCTGAGAGGATCCGTGAAGCGGGACTTATCCATGTTCTCCATGCCCGGCAACGGCCCCGAGACCGGAACGCGGCGACGAAACAAAAAAAAACGAACCAGCGGGGTCAGACACAGGAGCCCCATCAAGACGCCCGTCCCGATCCCGATTTGTCTCAATAGCTGTCGCTGTTTCTCCTTAGCGAGAAGCTCATCCAGCAAAGCCTGCAACTCCAAAGCTGAGGAAGCGTGCGGATGTACAGTCAAGTACGCTTTCAATTCTTGAATGGCGCGGAGCCTGTCTGTGCCCCGTGCAAGGGCCTTCAACATCTCTACCTCACGTTCGGCACGTTGGCGAGCCTCCTTTGCCTGCTCATCGCGGAGGCGAGATTCGCGTTTCGCGAGCGCATCGTTGAGCAGGGAGATGGCAGGCACGAGGTCCGTTCTGTGGGAATAGCTGTTTGTGAGGGCCTGCAAAATCTCTATCTGCATCTCCACGCGCGATTCCTTGGCGGCATCCTGTAATTTTTCGGCGTATTCCGCATTTTCCCGGCAGAGAGCGACAATCTCACGCAATCGTTTTTCATACGTTTCGGCAACGAATGGGCTCAGTTGAAACAGGGCCCCGCGCCCGTAGCATTGAGGGCAGACCGCCTTTTCGCGCCGGCCCGTCCCGCGGCAGCCGTCACACGAAACGGAATAATGCCGGGAGGTCAGGGGAATAAGCTGAGTATCATCAGGATACGTCTCCTGATGAATCTGTTGCGCCCTGATAAAACTATTCGTGTTCCCCTGCAAGAGCAAGGCCATGGCATAAGCCGCCATGGCTCGGCTGCGCAAAACCGGCGAGCTGTCGCCTTTTCGCACATACTCAGAGAGAACGCGAAGATCCGGCGCGCTCAAAGGCGTTCGTTGCAAGATTTCGCTGGCGGCTGACAAACGCGCTTCTTCAGGCAACCCGGCAGCAAGGACAAGTGGCAAGACGACCGCCAACATGGCCAGCCTTAGGGGAATAAATGGATGACTATTCATAGCTTTGCCTGGGATTTTTAATCACATCCTCGAAAGACGGCTGACGGTCTGGTGCCGAGGACAGAGCAGTCAAATGCGCGAAAAGCTGCCGCGCCTCGTCGGCGCGTCCATCCCGGTACACGTCGTGTACGGCCTGAGAAAGAAAACGCTGGCTCACCATCTTCATGGTCGCCGAAGGATGGTCGCGGTATGTGTCCAAAAGAAACCCGGCGGCCGGCAGGGCGAGGTCGAGGTTGGGAGCGGTTTGCCACTGCCGGGCATCGATGTCGCCGGTCAAGCGGCCATTAAAGACGCTCAGGACCAGGGGCTGATAAACGGCGCGCCGGCACATCAGTCGCTCGTGGCCGGTGGCGAACTCAAGCCCTTGCGCGGCCCAATAGATCGCGTGGGAGTTCGCCAACCGCCAATCCAGCGGCCCGAAACGCCGTTGCAGCGCGGCCATCCGGTCGGCATCCAAACGCAAGGCGGACAACCGGAGCCGATTTTCAGGCGTGACGTTGACCGTACCATCAATGTTGACGCACGGCGCGAGCTGGCGGGCAAGATCCGCCTTGTACGTGAGGTGCGCATTGTCCAAAGCATCACCCACTTTGTTTTGATAAAACCAGGCCAGCTCGCGGTAGAGGCGCGCGTCGCGCGGGTTGAAGCGCAAACCGTCATCCCGCAGCAGCGTGATCCCGTTCAAAACCCAACGCAGGCGGTCTTCCGTCCGCCCCATCATCACGCTGACGTTGTAGGCGAGATTCCATGCGTTGTACACCCAGGCTTCCGAGGCGTGCGGATCGAGCATCGTCAGCCAGTCCGCGAGCTGCACGAGTTCGAGATAGCGCCCCGCATCCTGAAGCCGGTTGGCGCGGAACCAGAGCACTTCGGAAACCACACCGCGAAATCCGCCCAGGCCGGCCATCACAAACGTGATCGCGGGCGGCACGTCCGAGGCCGCCCCCGTGTACGCCTCCGGCAGCCGCTCGCGCCGGACTCCCGCCAAACGGCGACTCTGCCAAGCCGCAAGCACGACAAGCCCGGCCAGCAAGATCAGCCACAGGATGGGAAGCGCTCGTTTCATGATCTGAATGGGGCCGATTATGGTGAAAAGTCGCAAAGGCGTCAATTCACAAGC
>JAGOBZ010000118.1 GCA_017999015.1 Kiritimatiellia bacterium | reverse complement strand
GGTCGGTCCGGCGCCGTGGCATCCGTTCAACCACCACTATCACCGCAATCCGATTCCGGGTGTGGTGCCGTGGAATTTCTGCGAAGATTTCGGACTGGGGCCTTCGACCAGCTACCACTCGCATGCGGCCGACGTGATTCAGTACGCGCTGGGCGTCGAGGAGAGCGGCCCGGTCGAACTGATCCATCCGACGGGCGGCGGCTATCCGACCTTGACTTGCCGCTACGCCAACGGGACGCTGCTGCACCATGTCGATGGCTGGGGCCAAGTCAAAGAGCTGTACAAGGCCGTGCCGCGGGAGGCGCGTCTGGAGGGGAACTTCGGCGGGGTGTTCGTGGGCGAACGCGGCTGGCTGTCGATCCTGTACGGCGGCGGCAAGTTAGAGGCGGGACCTGAGAGCCTGTTCGACGAGATGAAGCTGAAACGGCGCGAGGTGAGCGGCGCGAACAACCACCACGCCAACTGGTTCGGCTGCATCAAGAGCCGCGAGCGGCCGAGTTCGCACGAGGAGATCGGACACCGCGCCGCATCGCTCGGCCAACTGGTTTCGATCGCCTACAAGCTGGAGCGTTCGCTCAAGTGGGACCCCGCGAAAGAAGTGTTCGAGGGCGACGAGGAGGCGAACAGGCTGATGGCTCGCCCGATGCGCGCGCCCTGGACGCTCTGACGCGACGCCACGGGGTGCTCGTCGCCGGGACGAACGCCCGCCCGTTTAGGGCAAGCAGACGCTTGCCCCCTCCCCGGCGCTTAGCAGGGGGAGGGACGAGCGTCCGCTCGTACAGCCGTTGGACATGCAATGGGAGGGCGGGTTGCGTTTCTGCCCACGATGGGCGGTCGCGGCGGCCGCCCCCAACAGCGATCCCGATAGCGATTTGGAGACCGCTCAAATACGAGTCGTCGGAACCCAAAATCAGAAACCCCAACGGTCGGTGAAACGGGGGTGCGTTCTTTTTTTTGAAAAAATTTGGGCTATACATCACTGCCCAAGGTACACTATAATCAGTCGGCATATTGTTATTTCCCTCATTAGGAGTCTCTTCATGGCCATTCTTTTACAAGGTTTAGTTCTGCTGGTGTCAGGCATGGGCATCGTTTTCCTGTTTCTTGCCCTGCTGGTCTGGGTCATGAACCGTTCTGCCGCTATTGTGCCGCGTTTCAACCACATTCTGCCGGATGACGAGCCCAAGAAAAAAACGCGTCCTGCCGCAAAGGCTGCGGGGGATGACGAGGCCGCACTGATCGCGCTCGCGATTGCGGCGGCCCGGGCGCGCGCGGCCTAACACCAATCCCCTTTTCAAAAACCCCAACCCCATACCCACCCCTGCAAGGAGCATCCCGTGGCCCAGAAAAAAGTCAATTTCATGTGCACCGCCTTCCGTGACGGTTTCCAGTCCGTTTACGGCGCCCGCGTCCTGACCGAGGATTTCATGCCCGCCGTGGCGGCCGCCCGCGAGGCCGGCATCACTTATTTCGAAGCCGGCGGCGGCGCGATGTTCCAGTCGCCCTATTTCTATTGCAACGAAGATTCGTTCCATATGATGGACCGCTTCCGCGAGGTGGCCGGACCGGACGCGAACCTCCAGACGCTGGCCCGCGGCGTGAACATCGTCTGTCTGGACTCGGCCTCGTCGGATGTGATCCGCCTGCACGCGAAGCTCTTCAAGAAGCACGGCATCACCACGATCCGCAACTTCGATGCGCTGAATGACGTCAACAACCTGATCTTCTCCGGCCGCTGCATCCACGAGGCCGGCCTCAAGCACCAGGTCGTGGTCACCATGATGGCGCTGCCCCCGGGCTGCACCGGCGCGCATGATCCGGATTTCTACGAGAAGACGCTGCGCGCGATCCTCGACGCGGGTATCCCGTTTGATTCGGTCTGTTTCAAAGACGCCTCCGGCACCTCCGTGCCGGCCTACGTCTACGAGACGGTCAAGCGCGCGCGCAAGATGCTGCCGGCCGGCGCGCGCATCCAGTACCACACGCACGAGACCGCCGGCTGCGGCGTCACCGCCTACAAGGCCGCGCTCGACGCCGGCGCGGACACGATCGACCTTTCGCTTTCGCCGGTCTCGGGCGGCACCTGCCAGCCCGACGTGATCGTCATGTGGCACGCGCTGCGCGGCAGCGAGTACGATCTGGGCGTCGATATCGACAAGGTGCGCGAGGCCGAGAAGGTCTTCTGCGAGTGCATGAAGGATTATTTCCTCCCGCCGGAGGCGACCAAGGTCGAGCCGATGATCCCCTGGTCCCCCATGCCCGGCGGTGCGTTGACGGCCAATACCCAGATGCTGCGCGACAACAACCTGATGGACCGCTACAACGACATGATCGCCGCGATGTCCGAGGTCGTGCGCCGCGGCGGCTTCGGCACCTCGGTCACGCCGGTGTCGCAGTTCTACTTCCAGCAGGCCTTCAACAACGTGCTGCAGGGGCCGTGGAAGAAGATCGCGCCGGGCTACGGCAAGATGGTGCTTGGCTATTTCGGCCGTACGCCGGTCGCGCCTGATCCCGAGATCGTCAAAATCGCTTCCGAGCAACTCGGGCTGCCGCCCACCACCAAGACGGTGCTGGAGATCAACGACGCCGACCCGAAGAAGTCGCTCGACACCTTCAAGAAGATGCTGACCGACAAAGGGTTGCCGTTGACCGATGAGAACATCTTCATCGCCGCCGCTTGCCAGGAGAAGGGCATTCTCTTCCTTGAGGGCAAGGCGCAACTCGGCATCCGCAAGAACGTTCCCGCCAAGGCCGCGCCGGCCGCCGGCGGCGCCAAGCCGGCCGGATACACCGTGACGGTCAACGGCAAGGCGTTCGCCGTCGAGCTGAAGGGCGACAAGGCGCTGGTCAACGGCAAGGAGTACGCGGTGAATGTGGCCGACGGCCTCACCGCCGCGCCGTCCGCCTCCGCCCCGGCTTCCGTCGGCGGCAAGGAGACCGAGGTCAAGGCCTCTGTGCCCGGCGTGATCCTTCGCATCAGCGTGTCAGAGGGCGTGACCGTCGCTGCGGGCGATGAACTGCTCGTGATGGACGTGATGAAGATGGAGACGCCGGTGGCCGCGCCCTGCGCCGGCACCGTGAAGGCGATTCACGTGGCCCAGACTGATAAAGTCAACACCGGTGATCTGCTGGCTGTGATCGGCTGATGTGTCCTCGGACCGGCGCGCCCCTGCGCCGGTCCGGCTCACCTTTTTAACCTCTTTGGGAATTCGCTATGAAAACATTCTTTCTGACCTGCGCGGCCGCACTCACGCTGGCTGTGACGCAGGCTGTCGCCGACACCCCGATCACGCCGGCCGCGCCGGCCGTGCCCGCGGTTTCGCACGATACGGCACCGGCCGCTTCAGACAAGGGCTCCTGGCGTGACACGCTGGCCAAGGTCAAAGGACTCGCCGCCACCACGGGCATCAAGGGCTTCATGGCGAAAGAGGCACCGGAATATCTGACCAAGGGATATCTCACGCCCGAAGGCGCGCTGGTGCCGGGGCACGAGATCAAGGTGATCGGCGGGCTGCCGTATGGCGTGGGGCAGGCGATCATGATGGTGATCTGCCTGGGGCTCATTTATCTCGCGGTGGTCAAGGGCTTCGAACCGTTGCTGCTGCTGCCGATCGGCTTCGGTGGCTTGCTCGCCAACATGCCGTACTCTGGCGTCACCAATCCTCCGGTCGTCGACGCGATCACCAAGCTGGTGGTCGAGCCCGGCGGCTTCCTCTACTACTTCTTCGAGTTCGGTGTCAGCACCGGCCTCTTCCCGATCATGATCTTCATGGGCGTGGGCGCGATGACCGACTTCGGCCCGCTGATCGCCAACCCGCGCACGGCGCTGCTGGGCGCGGCCGCGCAGTTCGGCATCTTCATCGCGTTACTGGGAGCGCTTGTGCTGTCGGGCTTTTTCCCGGAAGCGATTCAATTCGGCCTCATGGAGGCGGCGTCGATCGGCATCATCGGCGGCGCGGACGGCCCGACCGCCATCTGGCTAACCTCCAAGCTGGCCCCGCACCTGCTGGGCGCGATCGCGGTGGCGGCCTATTCTTACATGGCGCTTGTGCCGATCATCCAGCCGCCGATCATGAAGGCGCTGGTCCCGGAACGCGAACGCAAGATCGTGATGAAGCAGCTCCGCCAGGTGTCCAAGATGGAGAAGGTCTGCTTCCCGCTGACCGTGCTGCTGCTCTGCTCGCTGCTGCTGCCCAGCGCTGTGCCGCTGGTCGGTGCGTTGATGCTCGGCAACCTGGCGCGCGAGGTCGGGCCGATGGTCGCGCGCATTGCCGACACCATGACCGGACCGCTGATCAACATCGTCACCATTCTGTTGGGCCTTGCGGTCGGCTCCAAACTCGCGTGTGAAAAATTCCTGAACCCGGAAACCTTGGGCATCTTGGCGCTGGGCCTCGTGGCCTTCGCCTGCGGCACGGCGGCCGGCTGTCTCATGGGGCGGCTGATGAACGCATTTTGCAAAGACCCGATCAACCCGTTGATCGGGTCGGCCGGCGTTTCCGCCGTGCCCATGGCCGCCCGCGTGTCGAACAAGGTCGGACTGGAGTCAGATCCCGGCAATTACTTGTTGATGCACGCCATGGGACCGAACGTGGCCGGCGTGATCGGCTCGGCGGTGGTCGCGGGCGTGCTCTACACGCTTTGCAAGTAAACATGATATGAAACGTTTCGGTCAATCGACCGATCAAGGTTCGGTCGCGAACGTGATCAGCCGGGTTGCGTTCGCGGCTCTGCTCGCGCTGACGCTCCTGCAGCAGACGGGTGGACGCCTCTGCGACGGTGCCGCGCTCGGCGCGTTCACGGCCGGCGCACCCTCCGACTCCGAGCCGTCATGGAGCGGTCGGGGATGCGACGTCGCAGGTGCCGTCTGGTCCGGCACCGAGGACGGGTTGGCGTGCGACGCGCTGCTGCCCGCGCGTCGGGTGAAGCTTGTCATCGCGTCGGACTCGTTCCGTTTTCATCGCTCGCCGGACGGTGTTCGGACCCGTTTTCACGGCAACACGCGGCCGCCTATTCTGCGGACCAAGGCTGTCTTTTGCGAATTCTCTTCGCTGCGGAGCATTCTGCATCCGCACTTTTCTTGGATCGCGCACGCCTCCTCGGTGCTGTGTTGATCCCTCAGCCGCAACTTGAGCGTTGAGCCGTTGAACGTTGAGCGTTCCGTCTCGCTCCGTTGATTTCTCTCTTTTCGTGCGTCGGTTTATCCGTGGTCGGCCCGCGTGCCGTCACATTGTCCTGTCCCCGCCTCTGTTTTATTTTTTAGGTCACGGGGCCTCCGGCCCCAGGAGTCGTTATGTCCAATACGTTGATGCAAGGCCTGGTCCTGCTGGTTGCAGGCATGGGCATCGTTTATGTGTTTCTCGCCCTGATGGTCTGGGTGATGAACCGTTTCGCTGTGATCATTCCCCGGTTTAACCACATTCTGCCCGATGAGGAACCGAAAAAGAAAACGCGCGCCGTGCGTCCGGCTGCGGCCGCATCTGCGGGCATCGCTGCGGCACCGGCCGCTGACGCTCACGCGGACGGGCAGCAGGAGGTCCGCTCGGTGCTGCCCGGCGCGGTGCTGCGCGTGGGCGTCAAGACCGGCGACATCGTGGCGCAGGGCGATGAACTGCTCGCTCTGGATGTCATGAAAATGGAAACCCCGGTGCGCGCTCCGCGTGCCGGATGTGTCGCCTCTGTGCGCGTGGGAGTCGGCGACAAGGTCAACACCGGCGATCTGCTAGCAGTTTTGGCGTGAGAGTGAGCGAAAGGATCGATTCATGAAATTTTTCTGTATGGTGATGGTGGGTGTGGCGGCACTCGTCGGTTCCGCGTTTTCGGACGACGCCGTCCCGCAACCTGCGGGCCAGGCCGCGCTGGCGGACGTGACGGCAGCGGAGACATCCGCTGAAAACAGTTGGCGGACGATGATCCGCAAAGTGTTGAAACTTAAGGAGGACACCGGCATCAAAGGCTTTCTCGCAAAGGATCCGCCGGCTTTTCTGACCCATGGTTATCTGACGCCGTCGGGCGCCCGCGTGCCGGGGCATCCGGTCAAGATCATCGGCGGACTGCCTTACGGGATGGGTCAGGCGCTGATGATCGGCGTTTGCCTCGTGCTGCTCTATCTGGCGATCGTGAAGGGCTTCGAGCCGCTGCTGCTGCTGCCGATCGGGTTCGGCGGCCTGCTAGCCAACATGCCGTTCGCGAACGTCACCGCGCCGCCGCTGGTGGACGCGGTCACGAAACTGGTGATCGAGCCCGGCGGTTTCCTCTATTACTTTTTCGAGTTCGGCGTCAGCACCGGCCTCTTCCCGATCATGATCTTCATGGGCGTGGGCGCGATGACCGACTTCGGTCCGCTGATCGCCAACCCGCGCACGGCGCTGCTGGGCGCGGCCGCGCAGTTCGGCATCTTCATCGCACTGATGGGGGCGCTTGGCCTTTCGCTGCTCTTCCCCGGGCAGATCAACTTCGGCTTGAAGGAGGCGGCGTCGATCGGCATCATCGGCGGCGCGGACGGTCCGACCGCCATCTGGCTGACCACCAAGCTCGCGCCGAACCTGCTGGGCGCGATCGCGGTGGCAGCCTACTCGTACATGGCGCTCGTGCCGATCATTCAGCCGCCGATCATGAAGGCGATCGTGCCCGAACATGAACGTAAGATCGTGATGAAACAACTCCGTCCGGTCTCGAAGATGGAAAAGGTCTGCTTCCCGCTGATCGTGCTGCTGCTCTGCGCGCTGCTGCTGCCCAGCGCGGTGCCGCTGATCGGCGCGCTGATGCTCGGCAACCTGTGCCGCGAGGTCGGCCCGAATGTCGCGCGCCTGGCCGATACGATGTCGAATGCGCTGATCAACATCGTGACGATCATGCTGGGCCTGTCGGTCGGCTCCAAACTCGCCTGCGAAAAGTTCCTGAATCCCGAAACGCTGGGCATCCTGGTGCTGGGGCTGATCGCCTTCGGCTTCGGAACGGCCGGCGGCTGCTGGATGGGCCGGCTCATGAACCGCGTCTGCAAGGATCCGATCAATCCGTTGATCGGTTCGGCCGGAGTTTCGGCGGTGCCGATGGCGGCGCGCGTGTC
Source organism: Kiritimatiellia bacterium (assembly GCA_017999015.1). Lineage (GTDB taxonomy): Bacteria > Verrucomicrobiota > Kiritimatiellia > RFP12 > UBA1067 > DUPH01. The sequence continues at coordinate 1,795 of JAGOBZ010000118.1, read as the reverse complement.
GAACAAGGTGGGACTGGAGTCCGATCCGACCAACTACCTGCTGATGCACGCCATGGGCCCGAACGTCTCGGGCGTGATCGGCTCGGCGGTGGTCGCGGGCGTGCTTTACACGCTCTGCAAATAGTCGGCGAGGGTACGAAGGAACGGCAGGGTCTCGGTCTGCGAGCCCAGCGTATAGCGGGCTTGCGGCGAGACTGCCGACCTTCACTGTCACTGAGTCCGGGGGCAGCGCGCGGAACATGTCTTCGTCGGTCACGTCGTCGCCCATCGCGAGGACGAAGTCGAAGTCGCCCTTCTCCAGCAGGCGCTGCACTTCGGCCCCTTTGTTGAAGTCAAAGGGCTTCACCTCCACGACCTTGTTGCCGCGCATCACGCGGAGATTCAGGCGCGCGCACGGCTCCATCAGTGAAGCAAGCAGTTGTTTCTCCCTCAGCTCCGCGAGCCAGGCGTCGACATTGCGGTAATGCCAGACCAGGGCGGTGCGCTTTTTCTCGACCCATGCGCCTTGCGTCTGGTGCGTGATGCGCTCCATCACGGCCAAGACTTCGTCGTCCCACACCGGCATCTCATCCTGCAGGCCGTGCCAGACGCCGCTTTCCTTGTGGAAGGCACCGTGTTCGGCGGCCAGCAGCACGGGCAGGTCGCCCAGCCAGCGGTCGAGCGTGTCGCGGTCTCGGCCGCTGCAGATGACGAGCGTGTTGCGCGGGTCCTCGGCCAGCCGGCGCAGGGTACCGCGCAGCGCTTCGTCCGGCGCGGCGTCCTCAGGTTGTTTGCAGATCGGCGCGAGCGTGCCGTCGTAATCCAAGATCAGCAGGCGTGCGCGTGCGTTGCGGTACCAGGCGCGGATGTCGCGCACGTCTTCGGGACCGATCAGAGCCTCGCGCACATGTTCATTCTTGGCGCTGATCGCCTGTTGCGCGTGCAGGAACTCAGCGGCCCATGCGTTGACCGAGCGGCGTGCCAGCAGCGCCTGCATGCGCTGAAGCCGCGCGAGCTGCTCTTTTTCCGGCATCTCGATGGCGGCGATGATGGCGTCGCTGACCTCTTCGGCGCTGTTGGGATTCACGAGCAGGGCATCGGTCAGTTCATGGGCCGCGCCGGCGCGTTCGCTCAGGATCAGTACCCCGGGCGTGTCGCGCTTGGCGGCGACGTACTCTTTGGCGACCAGATTCATGCCGTCGCGCAGTGGCGTGACCAGCGCGATGTCGGCCACGTGATAGAGCGCCTGCAGCCGGTCCGGCGAAAAGCTGCGGTAGTAGTAATGGATCGGTGTCCAGGTGGGGGTGGCGTACCGGCCGTTCAATTCACCGATCGTCTGATCGATCTTGCGTTTCAGCGACGCATATTCAGGAACGCTGGCGCGCGAGGGCACCAACAGCATCACCAAGGAGACGCGTTCGCACAGGTCGGGCCGCCGCTCCAGCGCTGCGGCGAAGCCCTTCAGGCGATGCAGAATACCTTTGCTGTAGTCCAGACGGTCAACGGAAAGCACCAGCTTTTGCGCTCCGAACTGCTGCCGGAAGGTGGTGGCCAACGTGCGCACCGGGACGCGCGTGCCGGCCTTGTAATAGTGCTCGAAGTCAATGCCCATCGGGAAGGCGTTGACCTGGATCAGCCGTTTGTCGAAATGGATCTCGTCGAGATCGCACTCCACGTTGAGCACGCGGTAGGCGGCGCTGATGAAGTGGCGCATGTAGTCCGGCGTGTGGAAGCCGATCAGGTCGGCCCCCAGCAGTCCGCGCAGGATGTCCGCCCGCTCGGGCAGCACGCGGAACAACTCGAAGGAGGGGAAGGG
>JAGOBZ010000117.1 GCA_017999015.1 Kiritimatiellia bacterium | reverse complement strand
TGCCTTCCCTGCCCGCCCTACGCTTGAAATCCCCGCCGTCCTGTGCCACAATGCCCTCACTTTCACACGAGGGAACGATTCACCCGCCAGCCAGCGGCCAGTGTTGCACTGGCCGCTGGCTGGCGGGATGTTCACGTAGCCAGTCACCGCGCACTTCACGTTCGACGCCGCGAAACGGCTGCCGTCCTTCGCCACGAGGTCGGAGGATGTTACCGTCACGGCCAGCAGGTCCGCGTCACCGGGAGCCACGATCACCTGCACGCCCTCCTTCTCATGCCGGGCCAAGCGTATGGCCACCTCCTGTGCGGGCGTCGCCTCGAACGCCGCGCGCGGGCGCACCTTCACCATCGTCGAGGCCGTCCCCACCAGCATCTTTGACGTGTCCTGCCCCGCCCGTGCGCACGCCTCGCGGAAGCGCCAGTAGCTCTCCAGATGCACCCGCTCATCGCGCACCTCAGCGCATTCGCGCTCCGCCGCCGCCACGCGGGCGGACATCAGCGGCAGCAGGTCGCGGCCGACCCCGATGCCCGACGGCGCCGGCGGCCTCTCACCTTTCGCCAGCAGCGTCACGCGGTCCAGATACACGTTGAAATTCTGCGCCTTATCCGTGAAGAAATGGACGCGCGCCACCTTCTTCGGGTTAGCCGTCTTCGGCCAGTTGCTGAGCGGCACGATCCACTGTAGATATCCGTGCGACGGCAGACGCGTCGTCGCGTGGAGCCCGTTCTGGATGCGACCCTCTTTTTCCGCGATGAACGTCGAGAACGGGTCGCCGCCCTCGTTCAGGTTGACGAGGTCGACCACCATGCGGTCGTACTTCGACCAGTCCGAAACCGGCGCGGTCAGCGTGAAGCTTGGCCATTCGTTCAGCCCCTTCCGCCACGGCGTACACGTCCAGTGCAGCGCGTTCGAGCCGCTGGTCGCGTAAGCGCTTTCAACCGCGAACGAACGGCTTCCGTCCGCACCTTTCGGCGCGGCCTTGATCTCAGTCAACGTCTCGAAGTCGAACAGCGTCACCGCCCCCTGCGCGAACGCCCCCGCGAGCGTTGCCGCCACCGTCAGTTTTATCTTTCTCACGCAATCTGTCCTTTCCTGAAAAGCAACTCAACGCACGATTTCGTAGAGATACGAGGCGCACGCGGGATCGGCCGCGACGTCGGCTACGAAGGTGAGCCGGCCGTCGGCATACGACGACGGGACCTCTCGACAGCGGCGGCCTCCGGCCGTCAGCGTCCATACCTGCCAGGTTCCCGGCGCGAGTCGGATCGTGACGGTGGCGCGTCCGGCGCGCATGAGATGTGGCAGTGCGCCCCACGCCAGCAGGATGCGCCGCCCCTCGTCAGCATAGGTGGCCCCTGTGTTCTGGACGTCAGTCAGATGGGTCAGCAGAAGCCGACGCGAGGACGAGATCGGCGCGCTGTCGAGGGTGCTCGCCCATATCGTCGCGGCGGTTCCGCCAAGGTCGGCCGCGAGCGGCCCAGCCTTTACGGTGCCTCCCTCGGCGAAGCCACCCGCCGTGCGCGGCGTGTCGAGCGTGAACGAACCGGCCGCGGAGTCGATCGCGACGCCACCCGGGCCGGACCTCTCGACGATGGTTTTCATCTCCGCCTGCGGGCGGTTGAACGGCCACACGTCGAGCGTCTCGATGCCGGCAGGTGCCGTATCCGCCACAAGCGATCCGATCTTGACGCGCCAAGCCGCCCAGTCCATCGCCCAGGCACCGGCATAGCTGCCCTTGTGGCTGGCCGGGTCCGCCAGTTTCGCAGGCGGCAGCACGAACGCGCAGGTACGGTCTGCCACGGCGAGGTCACGCCTCAGAAAGAGGCAGATCGACGCGCGTTCCGCAGCGAGGCCGAGCGGATCGCCGGACATATCGAACGAGCCAAGCGATTTCACGCGGCCGAGACCGTCGCTGCCGTGCGACCAGGCGAAGCGGATCAGGCCGCTCCAGTCCTGCCGCGCGCCGAGCGCCCCCGTGAGGATGCCGCCGACGCCGCGGAAGCGGCCCGGCGCGGCGAAGTTGTACTCCGAGATCGTGAACGGGCGGTCGAGAATACGCGTCACCGCGAGGCGTTGCGTGCCTTGGTCGGGGCCGAGCAGCGGGTTAGTGTTCGGGCAGGACGTCGGCAGACGCCAGTCGCGATCGAGGAAGCGCGGATGGTCGACGTAAAAGTGGTCGTCGGCGTAGTCGAACTCCCGTGCGCGGACGAGCTGCTCCGCCGCGTTGTCGTCCCAGAAGTAGTTGTTCATGTTCGTCGTGAGCGCCCGGCACTTCATCTCCTCGCGCAGGAACTTCGTCACGCGCCGCGCGAAGCGTGTCTCGACCTCGGCGAACGCCTTCGCGTCGTACTGGTTGACGATGCCGAGCCGCTTCAGGGTCCACCAGACGCCGTTGAGGTTGCCCTCGTTCACGAACGAGATCAGCGCCAGCGCAGGCTCGTCCGCGAGACGGCGCCCCGTGTACCGGTTGACGTGGCCGAGGAACGCTCGCGCGTAGGCGAGGTAGTTCGAGAAGGCGTTCTCGTTGTAGAGGACAAGTCCCTTGAACTCGGCCATCTCTACGTCGCCCGGCCGGTCGAAGCCGATCGACTTCCAGGAGATCGGACGGCGGGAGACGAACAGGTCGGTCGTCATGTAGATGCCGTTCTCCACGCAGGCGGCCACCAGCGCGTCGAAGCGGTCCATCGCCTTCGCGTTCAGCTCCGTGGAGCCGGCGGGCGAGCCCCGCACGAGGTCAGACTCGTGGTGGTGGAAACGCAGGACGTTGTACCCGATCCGGCGCAGGTTGCGGGCGAAGCGGCGGGCCGTCTCGGGGTCAGGGGCGTTGGCGTCGCCGCAGACGTTTACGCCGTAGAACCGCTGGGGCACGCCGGGCAGTTTCTCGAACTCGAAGTGGCCGCCCTTCGCTACCAGCCAGCCGTGCTTCCCGGCGGGGGCGTCCGAGCCGACCATGCCGGAAAAGTCGAGGGCGGATCCCGGCTCGACCTCGTTCTCTGCCGCGAGCGGCACCCAGTCCGTCCCGGCCGCCAGGCGAACCGGCCCGACCTCGCGGAACGCGAACGGGCGCTCGCCTGAGAAACGCGCGGCGAGTTCGCCGCGGAAGCCGAACTGGAGCTCGTAGACGACGAGCCCCCAGTCGCGAATCTCGCGCACGAGGACCTCCGCGGGATTGTGGAAGTCGACCTTAAGGCGCAGCGCGCCGGACGCGTCCCGCAGCGCGAACGACGTCGCCCGGTCGCTGCGCAGCACGTCGCGGCCGGGACGTCCCGCGTCGAGCGCGACCGTCTTGCCGTCGACCGTCACGCTGCCTCCGGCGTAGAGTGCCTGCGGAAACGTGGTGCGCACGGCCGCCCGTCCGGCGGACTTCGGCACGCCATTTGTCGGCAGGCTCCAAACGGCCTCGACAGCGCCGTCCGCCGGCGTGAACGCCGCCCGTCCGTCGATGGATTCGCCGGTCCCCTTCGGGTCGAGGTTGACGTGGAAGAGGTGAGCGGACTTCGGCACGGCGAAGTCCGGCTCCGTCGCCGGCCGACGGTTCCAGCCCTGTGCGAACACGCAGGGCTGGAAGTAGAGCGATGCGTCGGGAAACTCAAGCGAACCGGCATAGCCGCCCAGAACCGACAACGTGTCACCGACCGCCGACAGCGTCAGCCCCGCCATCAGTCCAAACAGAGTCTTCTTCATCTTTTACCTTCCCTTGCCGATTCCTTTTTCTCATTCAGCAGCGCTCGTTGATCAACGTTCAAAGCGCCGCCAGTCCCCCGCAGGCACCTCGACTCCCTCAAAGACGTAGGGGGATGAGCCGTGATTGACGACTACGCGTGTTCCCTGGGAATAGGCTGTCAGCGAAACCGTCGGCGTCAGCAGGCGATGGTCGTCCATCAACGCGAACTGGAGGTCGGCGAGTTTTTCGAACTCGTCGTACCCTTTCTTGATGGCGGCGACGCCGGCCTGGAGTTCTTCGTCCGTCGCGCAGGTCAGATCTTCCTTGCCCATCCAGTTTGACTTCCCGGTGAGGAAGTTCGCATACCACACGAAGAGCGGACGTCCGCCGAACTCGATGAACTTGAGCCGCTTGTGCGGGGCCTTGACGGGATAGTTGAGCGTGCCGGTGAAGGGATTCGACAGGATGATGCCGTGGTAGACCAGTTGGAAGAGCGGCACATGGCGGTCGACGAGAGGCGTCTTCGCGTAGTCATTCGGCTCCAGCGGAAAGAAGTAGACGTACATGCAATAGTCGAGATTGCCCGCAAAGCCGTCAAACGGGCCCTCGCTCTGCGTGCCGCCTACGGCGTCTCGCGTCACCTCCATCTGCTTCACGTACCAGTCCAGGCTCTGGCGCGGATTGCAGAGATGGCGCGGATCGTAGCAGATCCGCGGCTCGAGAATGGAATACACGTCGTGGTAGTGAAGCCCGCGGAAGCCGAGATCCTTCATCATCTGCATGTTCTTGCGGGCGTAACGCTCATAGGCGCGCTGCGGACAGATCCGGAAAGCCCGTCCGCCGCCCCAGTACGTATGGCTCGGCTGCAGCGAGCCGTCCTTCTCCTTGAGCAGATACTCCTCGTCGAAATCGTCGGCAATCGTGTAGGCGCTATAGAAGCAGGTATGACAGACGATCTGAAATCCCAGCGCGCTGGCGTCCGCAATCAGCGTGCGCATCCTCGCCTCGCCGCCCAGAGACGGCTCCACCGGGAAGAGCTGCGGATAGGCGCCGTCGTGTCCGCCCTTGTTCCATCCCACAAGGCACATTTCCGCATGGTCGACCCCCTGGCGCTTGAACTCGCGGAGGATGTCGCCGCAACGGTCGAACGTGACGGCGGGATGGACGGGCGGCTCGTTGAAGCGGGTCTGGTACGGCACGGGCGACGGGACCGGCTTCCACGCCTGACGCACGCGCACCTCGATGTTGGTGGCGGCCAGCGCAAGCTCGGGCTGGGACTTTATCCGCTCAAGAATCGGCTTGCAGGCGCCGCGGGACAACTGCCAGTCACGGTACACGCGCGCCATCTGCGGATACTCCGCATCCGCGGGCAGAAACGTGAACGCGATCTCGAAGTCCTCGTACGGCACGTCGCCGTTCAGATGGTAGACCGTATACAACCGGTAGAGGCCTTCCGCGGCCGCCACATGCGTCGAGTACCGCCACTGCATGGACTTCGCGACGGCGGCGAAGACGCAGGACGGCGTCTTCATCCCGTAGAACGGCATGTAGTTCCGGCTCTCAACGGCGGCCACTTTTCCGCTCTTTTCGCGAAACGTGCCCAGACGCCCGTCCGGCAGCAGGAAGTATCCCGCGTCACCTTTCTTCGCCACCGCGAAGTCTGGCCACAGCTCAACCCGCACGCACCCCTCGCCGATCTGGACTGCCGGGATCTTCAGCGAAGCGGTGCTGCCGCTGACAGCTAGGGCGGCCGCGTTGGTGTCGGCATGGCCGTCTCCAAAGACGCGGACAACCTTCACATGACCGTCATGAGGCACAACCCCGTCGGCTGCAAGAACGGCGGTGATGCTGCCCAAAAAACAGGCGATGAATAACTGACGCAGATGAATTCGACGCATATCCGACTCCTTCTCGCCTCGCGGCTCCTCTCGTACGAAAAACGGCGTCACCCGCGGGGCTGGCGCAGGGCCTCGGCGAAGAGATCGATGCCGCGAATGTTGAACGCGGTATTCGCGTCGTCGTCCGTGGAGGCCCACGGCGCCATCAGAAAGCCCAGCAGGCGCTCGGGCGCCACGACCTGCCGGCCGACCTTCACGAGCTTGCCGATCACATCCTCCGCGCCGGCGTTGACCTGTTTGCGTTTCCAGCCGACCCAGTTCGTGCCGCACGGGATCTGGTCGTAGCCGGCCTTTTCAAGGTCCCAGAAGTTCATCAGGCGTTTCTTGTCGGCCGTCTTGTTCGTGGCCGGGTCGAAGCCGCCGTAACACTCGTCATAATACCAGTTTGACAAGACAACGCTCTTGGGGCACCGCTGCATGAACTCGGGATGGCTCCACCCGTAATCGCTCCACGCCCACGGGCGGGCGCCGAGTGCCTCCACCGTCCGCACGAGGTGCAGGAAGTCGTGCATCCAGAACTCGCCGAGCCGGACAGAGATATAATACGCGCGGCCGCTCCCGTCCTGATGCTGGGTCGTCTCCTCGTCGCACCCGATGTGGATGAAGCGCGGGTGGCCGAAGATCTCGTGCGCGTCGCGCAGCACGTCCTCGCAGACCTTGTAGTAGGCGGGCGTGGAGAGCATGCGGCGGTAGTGCTTCAGCCACCCGTTGTGCGTGGTGGAGAAGTTCAGCTTCGGGATCGGCTCAAGGCCCATGCCCCGCAACCGGGTAAGCTCCGCGCGGAGTTTGTCCACGCTCCAGGAGCCGGCGATGGCCAACTCGGGGTGGCTGGGGTAGACGACGCCCTCCCCGAGGTCGATCACGACCATGTTCATCCCCTTCGCGGCGGCGTGGTCCGTGACCTTGCGCCACAGGTCGTCCTTGCAGCGGAGCGTCGTGTCCGGCAGCCCCGTCGAGAATTTGGACAGGTCGATGTCCGGCGGGAACCAGTCGCACCACATGTTGTGGCCGAGGTGCAACAGCACCGCCCTAATGGCCTCGGGGCCCCTGGCGGGTGCAGAGGCGGGGGCGGCTCCCCGCGCGACGCCACCCAAACCGAACGTTGCGGCTGACAACGCCGCCGATTTAACGAATTCACGTCTGTTCATCGGGACAACTCCTTCCCTGGACTCTTGTTAGACCGTACACAAACGATCTTCCGATGTTTCAATTGCCACGCGTGGTTTTGCACATTCAGATGTGCCCCATTTAGTCTGCCAAAATGGCCGTCGTCGCACTGTCCAGAAGAAGGGCCTTGGGGTTCAAGTCGAGCGGGAGCTCGATGACCCCGTCCTTAATCGTGACAGCCGAACGGTTGCCCATATGGTCCGAGATGGAGGCGCGCGCCGCATCCGTCCTGACGCGTACGCCATGCGGCGTCTCGGCCCCCCAATCCCAGCCCGCGAGGACGATCCCGCGGAAACCGTCTTTCCCGCCCTTGAACCGGTAGAGGTGAAGCGGATGGCGCGCGATGAGACGGCCGTCGGCGTCAAGGCCCTGGAAAATCGCGGTCAGGGCCGCGTAGGCCGCATAGCCGGCCCGCGGACGGAATCCGGCCGTGATGAGACCGTAACCGGGCTCGCCTCCCTCCAGCCAGCCCGTCGCGCGCAAGTTGTACCAAATGTAATCGCGCGAACCCCATGACCATGCGTAAAGCGTCTTCGCCCACACCGTGCGCGCTACATCCAGCTCGGCGTCGCCGAAACTGGTCATCGCCGTTTCGTGCGACGTCCACGGCTTGTTCTTCATGCCGGTGCGTTCGCGGAGCGGGAAGAACTTTTCCTGCAGGCTTTTGACATACGAATCGAACGAGCCATGGCAGTGGAGTGCCCACACGTCATACAGGTCAGGCTCCTCCGCGAAGCGCTCGATCAGTCCGGGATTCGTCCGGGACCAGTCCACCGTACCCGAAGTGGTGGAGGAGGCCCAGCCGTTGGGCGTCACGCATGCTGCGGGGCACCCCGCGTGAACGCCCTCCATGGCTTCGCGCTGCATGCGCACCGCCTCGGCGTGCGTGAGCGTGTTCGTCGTCACGAGGTCCCATTCGTTTCCAATCTCATAGTAATCGATTTGCGTCCCGTAGCGGGCCGCGATCGCGTGGCAAAAATCACGCAGAAGGCCCGGCCGGCTGGGAAGGCATCCCGTGCGGCGGACACTCTGGCGCGCCTTCAGAATCTCCGGATCCACCGCCCATCCGGGCGTGGACTGGACGATGATGTCGAGAGACAGGCCCGCGTCGCGCAGGCGGCGCAGGAGGTCGTCGGCCTTGGACCAATCAGTGACGTCCGGATGGGGCATCACGTCGCCGAACATGAACCCGTAGTCCGTGCGCGTGAACTTCGCGCCGGCGGCCACGAGCGCGTCGATGGTTGGGCCCACGAGATCCGGGAGATAACGGATGCCATGGTAGTGGATGCCGAAGCGGAATTTCGGCCCGTCGACGATCGGCGTCCGCTCGTGCAGGTCGATGAACGCGAAACGCGACTCGTGCGCCATCGTCGAGCCGTCCGCGCCGCGCACGTCCGCCGTCAGGTACCACATGCCCTTCGCGGGCAACGGCCACGGCACGGGAATGCGCACCGTCTCGCCGGGCGCGAGCGTCCGGTCAAAGGGGATCTCGAAGCGGCGGTCGAACACGTCCGCAAAACGCAAGGTGGTCCCCCACGTCTGCGGGGTTTCCGCCGGGTTGCGGATCGTGACGACGGGACGCTCGCTCGCCTTTTCGGCGCGGACGACGTGCAGAAAATTCCCCGTCTCGACATCCAGGCGGAACGCTTCGGCGGAGGTCTGCTCGAACGTGCCTTCGGCCCTGACGATCTTCCACGGGCCCTTGGGAGATTCGGCGGAGGGTTTGAACTCGAGCCCCACGAACTGGAACTGGCTCAGACGCGGGAGGTCGCAAGGGAAGCGCAACGTGCCGTCCGTCGTGCTGGCCGTCAGGTTGGTCATCGCGCCTTGCATCGCGTTGCCGCTGGAGTCATACGAGAGGAGGAGCGTGGCCGTGCCGCGGAACGCGGGGGAAACCGTGAACGTGAGCGCCTTCGCACCGGGGAACGGAGCCGCGCCGGGGTACGTGGTGTCGACGGAGATCGGCTCGACCGAACGGACCGGCCGAGCGACCGTCGCGGCTTGCGCCTCCCCCTCCAGTCTCACAAAAACGACTTCGCCCTCGCCGCTGTCGTGCGAATAGTGCGCGTTGATCGCCGTCAGGCGGACAGGGGCGTCCATGCGGCCGTTGGCTTTGGTGCCCCCGCCCCAGGGGCGGCCGTGGCCGGCCTCGG
>JAGOBZ010000116.1 GCA_017999015.1 Kiritimatiellia bacterium | reverse complement strand
GGTTTCGGGTTTCTGGTTTCGGGTTGGAGGCGACAACCCGTAACGTGTTGCTATTACTCGGCGTTTTCCAGCACGCCGCCAGCCTGTTGCACGGCGAGTTCTTGGCGCGCCACGCGCATGTCGGCCTCGACCATCAGGCGTACCAGTTCTTTGAAGGTGACCTTGGGCTGCCAACCCAGCACGCGGCGCGCCTTGGTGGCGTCGCCGAGCAGCAGGTCCACCTCGCTGGGGCGCTCATAACGCGGATCGTGTTTGACAAATTCGCGCCAGTCGAGCCCCAGCAGTCCGAAGGCTTCCTCGCAGAACTCGCCCACGCTGTGCGTTTCGCCGGTGGCGAGCACGTAGTCGTCCGGCTCGTCGCGCTGCACGATGCGCCACATGCCCTCGACATAATCGCCGGCGTATCCCCAGTCGCGCTTGGCCTCCAGGTTGCCGAGGTAGAGCGCGTTCTGCAGGCCGCTCTTGATGCGGGCGGCGGCCATCGTGATCTTGCGCGTCACGAAGGTCGGTCCGCGTCGCGGCGACTCGTGGTTAAACAGGATGCCGTTGCTGGCGTGCATGCCGTACGCCTCGCGGTAGTTGATCGTGGCCCAATACCCGTAGAGTTTGGCCACGCCATACGGCGAGCGCGGATGGAAGGGCGTGGTCTCGCGCTGCGGCGTCTCACGCACCTTGCCGTAGAGTTCGGAGGAGGAGGCCTGATAAAAGCGCGCCTTCTTGCCGATGCCGGTCTCGCGCAGCGCCTCGAGCAGCCGGATCGTGCCGAGCGCCACCACGTCGCCGGTGTATTCCGGAACGTCGAACGAGACGCGGACGTGGCTTTGCGCCCCGAGATGGTAAACCTCGTCCGGCGTGATTTCGTACATCATCTTGGCCAGCCGCCCGGCATCGGACAAGTCGCCGTAATGCAGGAAGAGGCGCGTGCCCAGAATATGCGGATCTTGGTAAAGGTGGTCGATCCGCTGCGTGTTGAAGCTTGATGAGCGACGGATCATACCGTGAACCTCATACCCCTTGGCCAGCAGCAGCTCAGCCAAGTAAGAGCCGTCCTGGCCCGTGATTCCAGTGATAAATGCACGTTTCATAATCATCCAAGCGTTGCGTATTGAGCGTTGTCGTTTCGGAGAAACCCCGTCCACGCCAAGAAGCATAACACACTCCGGAAGGGCGTCTATTGCGCAAAAGCGAAAATATCATTTAATAATTTACGCAAATCAGAAGCTGGCCTGCAGAGCGAGTTCGAACGTGCGCGGATCGCCGGGGAAGCACTGGTAGTAGTGGCGGTTAGACTCGATGTAGCGCTCGTCGAAGATGTTTTTGACCGCCAGAGAAAGCGTGACGTTTTTCGGGCCGCCGAAAGTCGCGAGCGGCACATCGGCTGAGCAGTCGAAAACCTGCCAGCCGTCGATGAAGTGCTCTTTGCCGATGTAGGCGCCGCGCATCGTGGCGTCATAACGGTGGCGGTAGCGATAGCCGAGGCCGAGCACGACGCCGCGCAGCGGCCCCTGCTCCAGCCGGTAGGAGGTGGCGGCGGTGACCGCGTGCGGCGGATAGCGGTCGAAGGAGTCTCCGGTGGCCTTGTTTTCATAGCGCGTGTAGGCATAGGAGGTGTAGACCGACCAGTGGTCGCGGATGTTGCCGGTGAGCGACAGCTCGAAACCTTGCGACTCGTTTTCGCCTTCGGTCTCGTAATAGGTGGAATCCGGAATGAGCGTCGGGACATCGCGCTGCCTGATCGTGTAGACCGAAGCGTTCAGCCAGAGGGTTTCGACCGGCGCGACGCGTAGGCCGGTTTCATATTGCGTGGCCTGCCAGGACGAGGTCAGTTCCTCGCGGGGCGCGCGCAGGTAGCCGAAGTTCGGTGATTCGGTTTGCGAGACATTGCCGAACAGCACCAGCCAGTCGGTCGGCAGATACGAGAGGCCCGCGCGCGGGCTGATGCTGCTGCCCGCGTTGCCGAGGCTGCTTTCGTGGCGGTCGGCGCGCACGCCGCCGAGCAGGCGGAATTGCCGCCAGGCGATGAGGTCTTGCGCGAAGAGACCGGCTTTGTCGACCTGCGTGTCGCGCTCATTGGCCGAGATCCAAGTGTGCACCGCGTTGCGCATGGCGACTGACTCAAAGTAGCTGCGCCCCTGTTCGCTCTTGCGCGCGAAATCGCCCTGTACGACGGTCTCGTGCGCGAGCGGGCCGGTTTCATAGCGGGCTGTCGCGCGTTGGTAGAGGGTGTAGCGCCGGAAGGTCAGATCGCCCTCAGAGTGGTCATAAGGACGCAACGTGTAGGCGCGCGCCGTGATTGAACCATCGGGATTCGCAAAGGCCGACGCGCCCAGATGTTCGAAGTCGACCTCGGAGTAGGCCAGGCCGGCCCCGGTGCGCAGCGTCCACACCGGTGAGGCGTCCCACTCCACGTAGGTCTGCGCGGTGTGGCCGAGATAGCGGTCGCGCATGCCGGAGGTGGCGATGCTGCTGTCCCAGTCGTAGCCGCCGAAGGGCTTGCCGCGGTGGACCGGAATGCCTTGGTAGGCGGGCTGATCAGTATGCTGGAGCGTGAGCGAGAACCCGATGCGCAGGTCATCGCGCACGTGGCAGAGCAGCGAGGGCGCGAGCAGAAACGATTCGCGCCAGCGTGCGTTGTCGGGCAGCCAGAAGGGCTTCCCGGTTTCGAAGCTGAGGGGCAGGCGCACGGTGAGCCGTTCCTCGATGAGCGGCTCGTTGAGGTCCAAGCTGAAGCGGTGACGTTGCAAGTCCTCGCCCAGGGTCGATCGCAGCGAGACATCGGTGAAGGCCCTTTCGGGGCGCGGCTGCTTCTGAACCAGATTGATGGATCCGCCTGCGCCGTACGGCCCGAGCGTGGATGTGACGCCGCCCTGAGTGGCGCCGACCGGACCTTTGACGATCTCGACGCGTTCGAACGCGGCCGGATCCATAAAGATGCCCATCGAGCCCGCCAAGCCGAGCGTGCCGTCCAGCATCGCCTCGCTGCCCGGCATGCCGCGCAGCGTGTACTGGCCCGAGGTGCGGTCGAGCATGGTTTTGCCGCCGGTGTAGATGCCGGCCTGGTAGCGCAGCAAGTCGTGCAGATCAGTGGGATTCATCTCGGCGATGAAGTCTTCGGTCAACACGTCGACCGTCTGCGGCAATTCTTCGGGACGCGCCTCGCTGAAGGTGGCTGTCGAGACCGTTTCCGCCCGGTATTTCGAAATCGGCGCCCCTTCGACCAGAATCGTGCCGAGATCCACGGGGGCGTTGGTTTGCGCACTGGCAATGGTGGCGTATAGGACGCACCAGATCGTCTTCGGCATCATCGGCATAAACGGTTTCTCTTTCGGTTTCACGCCGCCGTACAGCGGACACGGTTCAGAGGATAGTGATCTGCGTGTTTAAACGGTGCTGTGCACGATACGGTTCATCGCTTACGCATGGCTCTCGAACGACGAGACGAGAGACTGGGAAAAAGAGAAACGAAAACGCGGATTGCTTTTCGGCGGGCATTCGATTTAAATAAAGGGAGGAATGGTGGCAGGCAGGGGTTCCTGCCGGTAAAACAAAAAGGGGCACAGACAAATGAAGCATCTTTTAGCGGCATGCGCGGTCGCACTGGTGGGCGTTTGGGCAACGCAGGCAGACGAACCGGCTCTCGAGGAGGGCTTTGTCTCGCTGTTTAACGGCAAAGACCTGACCGGTTGGGTCGGCGCAACCGACGGATACAAGGTGGAGGACGGGATTCTCTATTGCGATCCGAAAAAGGGCGGCAACCTGATGACCGCCAAAGAGTATGACAATTTCATTTTGCGTTTCGAATTCTTGCTGTACACCAACTCCAACAACGGGCTGGGTATCCGCGCACCTGTGAAAGGAGATGCGGCCTACGGTGCGATGGAGCTGCAGATTCTCGATGATTCGGGGTCGCAGTACACCAAGCTGCAGCCGTACCAGTATCACGGTTCAATCTACGGCGTGGTGCCGGCGAAGCGCGGTTTTCAGAAAAAGGTCGGACAGTGGAACGTTCAGGAGGTCCGCGCGATCGGCTCAAAGATCACGGTGCTCCTGAACGGCGAGGTGATCGTGGACGCCGATCTCTCCACCATTAAGGAAACGATGGACAAGAAGGCGCACCCCGGCCTGCACAACCCCAAGGGACACATTGGTTGGCTTGGGCACGGCACGCGCGTGGACTGGCGCAACATCCGCATCAAAGAGGTCCCGGCCGACTACCAGGTGGTGAAGCCGACCGACAACACGCCGCCGGCGGGATTCACCGCGCTCTTCAACGGCAAGGATCTGACGAACTGGAAGGGCGTGACCCGCGCCGAGAAATTTGATAATCCGCTGGTTCGTCAGAAAGCCGCGCCCGAGAAACGGGCCGAGATGCAGGCGAAGGCCGACGAGGAGATGCGCAAGAGCTGGCACGTGCGCGACGGCGGCACGCTCTATTTTGACGGCAAGGGGTATAGCCTGGCCACGGCCAAGGATTACGGCGATTTCGAGATGTGCGTCGACTGGCGGCTGCTGACCGTGCGCGGCGACAGCGGGCTTTATCTGCGCGGCTCGCCGCAGGTGCAGATCTGGGATCCGCACAACCAGTGGAAGATCGGGTCCGGCGGCCTGTACAACAACAAGAAGAATCCGAGCCAGGCGCTCGCGATCGCCGACCGCCAGATCGGTGACTGGAACACCTTCTATATCAAAATGGTCGGCGACAAGGTGACGGTCAAGCTGAACGGCACGCTGGTCGTGGACAACACCGTGCTGGAAAACTATTGGGACCGCAACCAGCCGATTTTCCCCAAAGAGCAGATCGAGTTGCAGTGCCACGGCGATCCGATCGAGTTCAAAAACATCTACATCCGCGAACTCTGAAATCAACGGGTAACGGCGGCGGCTGTTGCGGGACGTTCGGAGAAGGTGACGCGCCACGCGACCGGGCCGCCGCTGCCGCTGGTGAAGGCGACGCGCACCAAGCCCTCTTCAACCGCCGGCTCGTGCAGCGTCGTGATCGGGGCGTCGGGCGTGTTGGCGTTTGAATAGGCGTCGTCCGGGCGCGCCGCGAGTCCGTCGCCGGGCGCGACGGTCAGCTCATAGCCGTTGGCGCCGGTGATGCCGGCCGACTCCACCTCGAAGCCGCGCGCGGGACGTCCCGGCGTGGCGCTGTCGCCCGTGTAGGTGAGGATGCGCAGCTCATAGCGGTCGCCGGCGACCGTCTCGCTGACGCCCGAGAGGGTGCGCGTGGCGGCCTCCCAGCGTTCGGCGGTGACGTCGATCAGCCCCTGCGTGATGTGGCGCGAGGTGGCGATGAGCTGCGGGCGGTCGAGCACCGGGCGCACGGCCAGCACGGCGCAGGACTGCGGCCGGAGCGTGTGGACGAGGCGGCCTTGGAACGGCGGGGTCAGCGCGTTGCTCCAGAGGTCGAACGCGATGTGTGCGCCCGCCTCAGGCAGGTCCAGCGCGGCGAGGGGCACGTCGAAGCGTTTCTCGGCGCTCTCCCAGTTGAACAGCCCGGCCACGCGGCGGCGCGGGAGACGCTCGGTCGCGCGGCCGGCGGCGAGCCAGATGCCGGGCACGCGGTTCTCGAAAAGATCCACCGGACGCGACACGATGTTGGTGTCGGCGGTGATCGAGGGCATGGTGCGCTTCAGCAGGTCGAGCCGCTCGGGCGGCAGGGCGGCGTACTCTTCGCTGCTGCTGTTCATCTGGCCGCTGAGGGCGACCCAGGAGCAGATGGCCCGCGCCTGCTCGAGCGGCAGCGCGGGACGCGCGTAGAGCGGGTCGGGGTCGTTGTACCAGACGCGCCCGTGCAGGAAGTAGTTCCACGCGCCGTACTCAGGCCCGCGCAGCAGCGAGGACCAGGCGGCGCCGTTGTCGGGGCCGATGCGCATGGCGTGGACGAGGCCGTACGCCGCGCCGGCGCTGCGCATGTTCTGCGGCGTGCAGCAGCCGAGCAGGAAGACCTCCGGGCCGGCGGTCGCGCGCACGAGGCTGAGGCTGTTGCGCATCATTTCGATCTGCGTCACGGCGGGGTCGGCCAGCACGGCCTGGCCGATCTCGTCTTCGCGGAAGGTGTCGCAGATGTAGTTGAGGTTGATTGACGCGCCGGTGTAGAGGCCGTCCAACTTGAGATAGCGGTAGCCCCACGCATGCGTGAGCGTGTGGATCACCTCCTTGAGGTAGGCCTGGGTGTCGGCGCGCGTGAGATCGAAGCAGGTGCCGCCCCAGCGCGTGTCAAAGGGGCGTCCGTCGGGCTTCTTGGCGAACCAGTCGCGCTTGTCGGCGAACCAGGGATCATCGCTTGAGCCGGCGAACGGGATCAGCCAGAGGCCCGGAGAGAAGCCGGCGCGGCGGATCGTGTCGGCCATGGCCTTCATGCCGGAGGGGTAGGGCCCGTCGGGGTTGTGGCCGATGAAAACTTTCTTGGGGCCGTTGGTGGAGTGGCCGAGCTGCCAGCCGTCGTCGATCTGCATGACGCCCAGGCCGAACGGCTTGAGCGCCTGCGCGGCAAAGGCGGTGCGGTTGGAGAGCACCGGCTCGCGCGACGCACCGTCCACGTACCAGGTGCAGTGCACGGTCGGCATCGGGGGCAGGCGGATGGCATAGCGCGCGGCAATGAGGTCGGCGTAGGCCTCCAGGCCCAGGCGCGCGTCGCCAAACAAGCCGACCGCGAACATTTCAAGCGGCTCTTCCTGGCCGGGCGCGAGCGGCAGGCGGCCATAATCCAGGTGGGGCAGCAGGCGGACGCCGCCGTCGCCGCTCTCCATCCGCACAATGCCGCTGCCGCGGTCGGTGGAGATCCATCCGGCGACCACGCCGCGCCGCGTGGCGGGATCGGCGACGGCCGACCACATGTAGCTGCCGGGATTCTTGTCGGGCTTCAGCAAGCCGCCGCTGCCGAGCGTGGTGAGGTCGGCGGCGGGCACGCCGAGGTTGAGCGCCAGCGCGGGATAAGGCACGCGGTTGGTGACCGCGGGCGACGCGCCGCCGTTTTTGAGCGTCGACTGGAAGAACGCGAACGGCTGTTCGGCCAGCACGAAGACCGCATCCTGCCGGCCGTCTGCGCGGGTGACCGTCAACCGCTGGCCGGAGCCCAGCCGGGCATCGCGGAAGGGCGTGACGACGGGCCGCGCCGCGCCCTCCGAGGGCCATGCGAGGGTTGCGAAGGGCTGGCCCGCGCCGGGCTCGGCCAGTGTCAGATGTCCGTCGCGCTGCAGGGCGACGCGGATGTGGCGGTTGCCGATTGAGGGGGCGTCGGCGGTGAAGCCGTGCAGCGCCGCGCCGGCGAGCCACGCGATGGCCGCGCAACGCAGGGCTAACGGGTCAAACAGCCATCGGGTCAAACAGGTCGCGTTCATCGTCGGCAAGCCTTTCGTGAATGGCACGTCAACCGCTGAATCCACTTGTCATGATAAGTGGATTTGGGCGGAGGAAGGTGTTCGGATTATGACAGAGGGCGAGGTGTTCACAGGCCGCATCCTGAAACAAAGAGCGTGCCTTGCGACTCGAAGAGGCGCAGGCGGCCTTGGCGCACGAGCGGTTCAATGAAGGCGCGCAGGTCGTCGTCGCTGCGCCCGAAGGTCGCGGCGAGAGTGCTGAGCGCCAGCGGATGGCGCTCGACCAAAGCGATCAGCGCCTCGCCGCTCAGTTCGCCCGAGGCGCGCGAGGGTTCGGTGCCGCTCTCGCGCGCGGCGGTGCCGAAGAGCGCGTTCAGCGCATGCAGGCGTTCGGGCGGGCAGGCAGTGACCTCGCTGTCGGCCGGCGGGCGGACGGCGGTGTTGAGCGTGATGGCGTCCGGCGCGAACCCGCGCGCCAGTTCGGCGATGCGCCGGACCTGATCGTCGCGGTCGTTGAGGCCGGGGATGATGAAGACCTCGAGGTCGAGTCGGCCGGAAAAGCTTTGGCGGAAGTCGCGGTAGCCGTCTAGGATCGCGTCGAAGCGGAGCGCGGGGTGCGGACGCGACACGCGTTCGAACGAGGCCTGGTCCCAGGCGTGCAGCGACAGCTTGACGACATCCGCCAGCGCCGCATCGCGCCGGACCTCGGGCAGATAGAAGAGCGAGCCGTTGCTGAGCAGCAACGAACGGCAGGGCGTCTCTGCGCGCACGAAACGGAAGAGGTCGCCGAAACGCAGGTGCAGCGTAGGCTCACCCGAACCCGACGCCGTGATGAAATCGAGCCCCCCTCCTTCCTCCTTCTTCCTTTCCCCTTCTTCCCTTCTCCCGGCTTGCGCCAGCCAGCGCCTCAGCTCCGCGAGGATCGCGTCCATCGGCGGCGTATCGACGCGCGTGAGCGTGGCGTGCGGGGTGGCGCCGAGCTGGCAGAAGCGGCAGTCGAGGGTGCAGGTTTTCGGCACGGCGAGATCCACGCCGAGCGAACGGCCGTAACGGCGCGACGGAACGGGGCCAAACAGGTATTTATACGCATCCATAAGTCACGTCATATCACTTACCATGCCCGGGCGCAAGCACGGGAAGCGCGTAGACGGAGGTGTCTGGATCGGTCCCGGAGTAATAAGCGAGAAAATGCGTGCGGCCGATCACGGTGGCGTTGACGTTGCCCGTGTCCCAAGGACGCTCGCTGCCGACGCCGACAACCTCGGGTGTTGCCCATCCGGTCGGATTGGACCACACCTCCGTCAGCGCGTTGACGCGGCGTTTCACCAGCCCCTTGCCGCGCTCGAAATAGTAGTTGCTCACAAGCCCGGACTCCGCGTCGTACACCAGGGACGGCGTCGAGCACAGAATGTCGCCGATGTTGGTGCGCTCGCGTTTCCACGTCACGCCCGAGTCTGTCGATGTCAACTGGAACTGCACACCGCCGGAAGAACCCGGTATTTCCGTGCGGGCCAGCGCCAGGATCTTTCCGCCGCCGACATACACGGCCGACTGTTCGGTGGGCCA
>JAGOBZ010000115.1 GCA_017999015.1 Kiritimatiellia bacterium | reverse complement strand
TTGAATAACTATGATAAAAGCAACAAAAAAAAGCAGAAAAAAGCGTATTCATGAAAAAACGGCAGGATGACGCCACAACGCGGTGTTAGAAGCTATGGAAAATCATAGTAAAAGGCCAAACCCCAGGGGTGCGATTCAACTTTGTTGAATCTGCACCCGAAGGAGGAGTTAGGAGTATTAATACCTTAGAGACAAGGAGGTTTAAAGATTCAAAAAAGGGCTTTACTCGTGTCTTCACGACGAAGACACAGATTCCCGCGCCCAGATTGAGACTGTCTAGCAGTTCAAACTCAATGGGACACCCTGCTTTTGTGGGGTGATTTCAGGTTTCTGGTTGAGTCTGTTCCGTCTGCTCTCAACCCGAAACCGGTAGGGCTGCCTCGCCGCGGTCGCCGCCAAGACGAAAGCCCGCCCGTTTCTCGCCACCCTCCAACACCGAAGGCCGATCCCTGTGGGCGTTCAATGTTTTGACCTCTGACCATCGAGCTTCTGCATTCTGCAAACCAGAAACTCGAAACCAGAAACCAGAATCCAGAAACCTGAAACCTGGCCCCCGAGATCCCTACCGTCTGTGAAACAGAGATGGGCGGGGCGCGTGCTGCCACGCGCCCCGCCCACAGCAAATTGCCTATCGCTTGCTGCCTATTGCCTCAGCCCCGCAGCGCCGCCTGAGCCGCCGCCAGCCGCGCGATCGGCACGCGGTAGGGCGAGCAGCTCACGTAGTTGAAGCCGAGCTTGTAGCAGAAGGCCACGGTCTTTGGATCGCCGCCATGCTCGCCGCACACGCCGACCTTCAGGTTGGGCTTCACGCCCCGGCCGTACGTCATCGCGATCTCGACCATGCGGCCCACGCCCTCCTGATCCAGCACCTGGAAGGGATCGTAGTCGTAGAAGCCGCGCGACACATACTCGCCCAGGAATTTGCCGGCGTCGTCGCGCGAGAAGGCGCAGGTCATCTGCGTCAGGTCGTTCGTGCCGAACGAGAAGAAGTCGGCCTCGGCCGCGATCTGGTCGGCCGTGACCGCTGCGCGCGGCACCTCGATCATCGTGCCGATCTTGATCTGAAGCTTGACCTTCTTGGCCTTCTCGACCTCCGCCATCGTCTTGAGGATCAGCGCCTTCTGGGCGGCCAGTTCCTTGACGTTGCCCACCAGCGGCACCATGATCTCGGGCTGCGACCCCTTGACCGCAGCGGCGGCCTCGCAGATCGCGCGCACCTGCATCTCGGTCACCTCGGGATAGCTGATGCCCAGACGGCAGCCGCGGTGGCCCAGCATCGGGTTGGCCTCGTGCAGCGACTCCACGACATCGCGGATGTGCGCCACGTCGACCGCCATGACCTTCGCCATCTCAGCCTGGCCGGCTGCGTCCTGCGGCAGGAACTCATGCAGCGGCGGATCCAGCAGACGCACCGTGCAGGGCCGACCCTTGAGCGCCTTGAACATGCCGATGAAATCCTTGCGCTGCAACGGCAGCAGCTCTTTCAGCGCCTGGTTGTACTGCTTGAGCGGCGCGGCCAGTTCGCGTTCGAGGCTGGCGCGCTCCTCCGCGTCCGTGCAGGCGGCGAGCGACAGGCGCAGGCACTTGACGGTTTCGGCCACGAGAATCATGCGGCGGAAGCTGGTGACGCGTTCGCCCTCGAAGAACATGTGCTCGGTGCGGCAGAGGCCGATACCTTCCGCGCCGAACTCGACCGCCTTGGCGGTGTCGCGCGGGGTGTCCGCGTTGGTGCGCACGCCCATCTTGCGGTATTTGTCAGCCAGCGCCATGATCATGGCGAACGGGCCGGTCAGCTTCGGATCCTGCGTGTCGACCTGGCCTTCGTACACCGCGCCGGTCGAGCCGTTGAGCGAGATCCAGTCGCCCTCCGCCATCACCAGCTTATTGCAGGAGATCGTCTTCTTGTCGTAGCTGATGTGCAGCTCGCCGCACCCCGAGACGCAGCACTTGCCCATGCCGCGCGCGACCACCGCCGCGTGCGAGGTCATGCCGCCGCGCGCCGTCAGGATGCCGGCCGCCACATTCATGCCGCCGATATCCTCGGGGCTCGTCTCGATGCGGCAGAGCACGACCTTTTTGCCCGCCTTGGCCCACAGCTCGGCCGTGGCCGCGTTGAAAACGATCTGGCCGGTGGCCGCGCCCGGCGAGGCCGGCAGCCCGACCGTGATTTTCTTAGCCTTGGCCTCGGAGGCCTTGGCGAAAACCGGATGCAGCAACTGGTCGAGCTGCGAAGGCTCTACGCGCATCACCGCGGTCTTCTCGTCGATGATCTTCTCTTTGACGAGATCCGTCGCGATCTTGACCGCAGCCGCCGCCGTGCGCTTGCCGTTGCGCGTCTGCAGCATGTAGAGCGTGCCGTCTTCGATCGTGAACTCCAGGTCCTGCATGTCGCGGTAATGGCGCTCGAGCTTGACGCGGATCGCGTCGAGCTGCTTGAAGACCTTGGGCATGGCCTCCTCCAGCGACGGATACTGAGCCTTGCGCACCGCCTCGGTGACCGAGCGCGCCTTGGCCCATTCGCGCGAGCCTTTGACCGTGATCTGCTGCGGCGTGCGGATGCCCGCCACCACGTCTTCGCCCTGCGCGTTGATCAGGTATTCGCCGTAGAAATACTTGTGCTCGCCGGTTGACGGGTCGCGGGTGAAGGCCACGCCGGTCGCCGAGTTGCCGCCGGAGTTGCCGAACACCATCGCCTGGACATTCACCGCCGTGCCCAGCAGTCCGCGGATATCGTTCAGCTCTCGGTACTTGATGGCGCGCGGGTTGTTCCACGAGCCGAAGACCGCGCTCACGCCGAGCGTGAGCTGCTCCATCGCGTCGGTCGGGAAGTCGCAGCCTTTGACCGCCTTGACCATCTTGCGGTAACGCGCCACCACCTCCTGAAGGTCTTCGGCCATCAGCTCCGTGTCCAGCGTGTATCCTTTGGCATGCTTCACCGCATCCAACTCATGCTCGAACTGGTGGTGTTCGACCCCCAGCACCACGTTGCCGAACATCTGGATGAAACGGCGATAGGAATCCCATACAAAACGGGGGTTGCCGGTGCGGGTGATCATCGCCTCGACCGTGTCGGGGTTCAGCCCGAGGTTCAAAACGGTGTCCATCATGCCGGGCATGGAGGCCGCGGCCCCGGAGCGCACCGACACCAGCAGCGGATTCGGGCCTTTGCCGAACGTCTTGCCCGTCGCCTTTTCCAGGCGTTTGAGCGCGTCCAGCACCTCGGCGCGAATCAGCGCGTGCAGCGCCTTCTCGCCGATTTCATAATATTTGGCGCACGCTTCCGTCGTGATGGTGAACCCCGGAGGCACCGGCAGGCCGAGTCCGGCCATATCCGCAAGATTCGCGCCTTTGCCGCCCAGCAGCGCCTTCATCGAGACGTCGCCCTCGGACTGGTTCGCGCCAAAGAAGAACACGTACTTCGCCTGCTTCGCTTTCGCGGCCGCCGTGGCGGGAGCGGCCTTCTTCACTGATTTTGCTCGCATGACTATTTTTTCCTTTATTGACAAACCGCACAATTATAACACAGCTCTCTTGTGAGTCAAATCTTGGGGTGTAAGCGTGCCATGCGCCGCTAGTTTGTCACCCCAAAAAATCTTTGTGTCCTTTGTGTCTGTAAGTGAGATATTATCTGTCTGCGGGATGGGCCCGCCTTAGGAACCGGACGTAATTTGCATGAACCAGGCCACTCCACTCTTCGTGCGGAACGGGCACTGCGTGTCTTGCGGCAGGGCTGCGGAACGCGGTTCGCTTGATTGCCCCTACTGCGGCGAACAGGTCTGGCATCCCAGGATCTGGTATGCGTTACGCCGGTGCATCCTGCCGGCAACAGCGCTCCTGGTGTTGAGCGCAGGGGCCCTGCTCACGACGGCACCCGGCTGGCACGCACTCCACCGCAGCGTGTGTTCAGCGCCGCTGACTGCGGCTTGGCTTGCGGCGTGCGCTTTGGGGTGGCTTGCACTGCCGGCTGACACAGACGGCAGCGCGACAGGCGCAAAAGACGCTTTGCGTCGGCAGCAACGAGAGGCGATGTTCGGCGGTGCTGCGCAGGCTTTGTCGGCCGTGACCGGGACTGTTCTGCTCGCCGCCGTCCCGCATTTGCCCCTGCCCTCCCTGCCGGTTAGCCTGGCGCTTTTCACCTGTTCAGCTCTTTTGCCGCTTTTTTTTCGTATCCCGTGGTCCCGGCTTGCCGCTGCGGCGGCACTGGCGATGACCGCTGCCGCCAGTATACTTTAGTACACAGTCCATTTTTTACAAAAAAGTCTATATTTCGACTCGCGGGATGTCGCAAGTTGTTGATTGCAAAAAAGATAACAACAGCTAAAAAAATCAAAGTGCGCCTATTGACAAAACCGGGGTGCATCACGTATGATACACCCCGTTCAAGCAACCTCCCCCAGGTTGATGAACAGTATGACCTAGCGCGACGCATTCCCCCGTGATCGCGCGTACAGGTTCCCCCCTGTATGGTCATGCGATATTATATATGTCCTCCCTGGCGGCGGGTAAAAGTGAAAGCTTTTATCCGCCGTTTTTTTTATCGCCAGCGTTTGTGCGCCCAGAGGTATTGTTCGGGATAGCGCCGGATAACGGCTTCAAGGCGCTGATTGATCACCGCGAGCAGATCGGCGACATCGCGCTCTTTCTGGCCCGTCGGGGTGAAGCGGATCGGCTCGCCCGTGACCATGCGGTAGCGGAAGGCGCCGTCGCGGATGAAGGCACCGGCCAAGATCGGTGCGCCGGTTTTGAGGTGCAGACGCGCGGGCGAGGTGTGCGTAGAGGCCGGACGCCCCATGAAGTCAACCGTCACGCCCTGTTTTTTGCCGGCATGCTGATCCATCACCAACGTCATCGCCGCGCCTGTCTCCTTCCACTGGCGCAGCACGCTGGGCGCAAAACCCATCTTCTTAGGAACGATCGTGATCGCGCCGCGAAAGTGATGCTTTTTTAGGAAGCGTTCGACGAAGGGATTGTTCATCTTACGCGCCACAGCGATCATCGGACGGGTGAAAGAAATGATCGTCACGGCCGCCTCCCACACGCCGTGATGCCCGGAGAGGATCATGATCGGCACATCGGGCCTTTCAAGCAGCAGCTTGAACGACTCTTCGGGCCCGTCGAAGACGATGTGTTCACGCCAGTTCGCGGCCGTCACCACCTGCCCAACCTTAAGCGCCTCAAAGAGGTGGCCCGCCAGATGGCCGAAGGCGCGCCGCGCGATGCGGTCCGCCTCCGCCGGATCCTCTGTGACACGGGTGCGCAGGATATTGTCCACCGCAATGCGGCGGCGCTCACGAAATAACGGATAAGCAAGCGACGTCATGCCTGCGCCGAGGGCGTAGGCATGACGCGCAGGCACCAACCGGTAGAGCAGATCAACCAGCCTCAGGGCGAGATATTCAAGGGACCAGAGAACCAAACGGAAGGCCTTCATGCGTCGTAATTATTTTGAGAGTTCGGCCGAAAGTTCGGCGACCAGCGGTTTCAAACGGCTTCGGATATGAGGCGGCAGAAGCTCTTCGTCATCCAGCAGGTCAGAAACCAACACGGCGGCTTGATCCAGTTGCTTTTGGCGCATCAGCAGGCTGATCCAGGTCAACCGCACGTCAAGATCATCCGGCATGCCGTCCATCACGGTTTCCAGCGCTCGCGACGCCTCGTCCAGCCGTCCCGTCGCGATTAAAAGGCGCGCCATGACATGCCAGGCAAAGAGGCGCTGCGCATCCAAGTCCAGCGAGCGACGCAGGAACTTTTCCGCCTGTTCCATCGCTCCGCGCTCGAACAGCACAGCGCCGAGGCCTGCATACGCCGGCGCGTTCCGTTCCTTTTCAAGGCTGCGCGTGAAGAGGTCCTCAGCCAGATCCAATTCACCGCGTCTCAGGCGGACCGAGCCCCACAGGTAGTTGGCGAATGCATGTTCCGGGTCGCGGCGCAAAACCTCTTTGGCGTCCTCCTCACAAAAGGCTGGCACATCAAGCGCGTCGTCAAGGCGCAGCAAATCTTCGCGCACCTCATGCAGGTGCGGATTCAGTTCGAGCGCGCGCAGGAAACTATTCCGCGCGAGCGGATAATCCTTAGGCCCGTTGTTCCTCAGGATGTAACCGCGCACCATGTGCATCAGGTAATGCTCACGCTTGCTCGCCGCACTGCGGAGCGCGGGGAAAACGCGGTTTTCCAGTTCAGGGTACTCGCCGGCTTGCAGCAAGATTTCAGCCAGCAGGCCCCACAGACGGATGTCACCCGGACGGGACGGGATGACCGTGTTAAGGATTTCGCGCGCCTGATCTTTTTTGTCATCCAGGATCAGCAGGGCCGCCTCGTGCCAAACCAGCTCCTCATGAGGCACCCCGTTCTCTTTGGCCAGATCCATCCAGAGACCCGCCTCAGGCAAATCACGGCGTTCGATCGCGATGCGCGCTTTGTTCACCAGCGCAAAGGAGTCCTTGTCATCCAAATCCAGCAGCAGGTTGAGATGCCGCTCCGCATCATCGAACTCATTCGAGTCGATCTGCCGCATAATGGTCTGAACCAGCTCGCGCTTCTTGTCACGCATGACCGTCATCGGGTCGGTCCGGACACTCTTGGCAGTTATTTTCAGATGCCGGTAGTTCACGCCCTTGCTCCAAATATTTTTTCGGACGTAGTCCAGAATGTCCTGGTTGAGCAGCGTGCCGTCGCGCGCCTGCAGCAAAGCGACGGTCAGCGCGAAAGTGTCTTCATTCTGCTGCAGTCGGCGAAGCTGCGCCTCGATCTCACCCTGCGCATCCGTCCCGCCCCCTCTGTTGACAGCCAGTTCATAGCGGTTCAGAACCACGCTGAGATTGTCCGGCGCCTTATGCGACACCTGCTCCAACAAGGCGCCGGCCTCCGTCACCCGCCCCTGCTCCACCAGCAGGACACTCAGTTCATTCGCCATGCGGGCGAGTTGGTCGTTCAAACCTTTCCTCACATAGGCGTAGTACCGTATACTGTCGGGCGCTTTCGGCGTCACCAGCGGGCGCATCGCCTCGCCAAACGCCTGATGCCGGGCAAGCAACGCCGCCGTATCTACGCCCGCCTCTCTCGGCGCTCCGCTCAAAAAGAAACCCGTCGGCAGCGCCAAAAAACCGTTGTCTCGCCACAACTCGGGCGAGTCAAAGAGCACAACCCGCTTGAAGGCATGCATGTCGTGCCTAAACCACTCGCGTAAGAAAGCGGCGGTCGACAGATCGGCGGCGTTGATCAGTCGATTACGACTCGCTGCGAACGATGGATCTGTGCGGATAGTTTTTTTCAGGCTTAATCTATGTCTCTCTCCTTGAGCGTCATCGGTTGAAAGAAAGGTCAAGCAGCGACCTTCACGATGCGCGCGCACCATGAGGTGGTGCTTCAGCAACCTGATGTTGACGATCCAGTCGCGTCCATCCAACTCGCGGTAAATCTCATCGGCCACACGGTCGGCAAACTGCCCGTCCTCGGGGTCAATATCGGAATAACTGAAATAGGGAACCAAAAAAGTCAGCGCCATCAGCGGCCAGCAGAGTACCGCTCCGATCCGGCAGACGACCGGATTGTCGCGGTATTCGTAATAGTCGAGATCTTCGTCGATCTTTTCCTGAAACATCTCCCGCATTAAGAACCAGGCGGCTACTAACAAGCCGACAAACAGCGCAATGACAACATGCTGGTAGACCGGAATTTTCGAGGTGAGCCGAGCGACCCCCCAAATCGAAGTGTTTAGGTTGACCCAACCCAATAATTGGTTCAACCCGGGCACTCGTTCGACCGCTCCCTGTGCGGCGCTCAGGTTCAGCAGCGTCGGCAACAGTGGCACTGCGAGAGCGAGTTGCATTAAAAAGAGTAACGGGGTCCGACGCCTGAAGGCATGCGAAAAAACGAAAAAGGAGATGGCGGCCGGAAACAGGAACTGCACAAAGACAAAACTCCACCCGAAGCTGGGAATCCAGCGGAAAAGCTCGCCTTTCACAGATTCAAGAAACACACGCAGGATCAGGCGCGGCGCCAGAACCGGAATGGCCGCGCACACCCCGGCTGCCTGCCACACCACATACAACGCCAGCAACAGACCGGCAAGCCCCGTCAACACCGCAAAAAGCACCCGATAGGTCGTGGCATGTCCGTTCAGCACCATACTGCGCAGAAGAAACGCTCCGCCGATCGGCATCAAAAGCAGAAAAAGCGGCGATTCCACACAACACGCACCCAGCAACAGCACACCCGCAAAGAGCGAGAAAGGGTTTCCCCGTTGGTCATAGGAGATGATCAGGTTGATGATCAAAAAAAGCAGCAGTAAATCGAACGCAAACGGATAGAGACGGGTCGCGACCAGCCAGAACGGCACACAGAAAGCCAGCACGCTGGCCGCACCAAGTCCGCCCAACACGGCGGCATACGCCACACGCCGATTGTGCGCCTGGACTGAGATCGGGATGGAGAGCGTTCCGTCAGCATTCATCGCGAGTCCGTCTTCGCCGCGCAACGGCGCGTCGCCCTCGTCTGTGTCATCATCCGTTCCGCGCAGACGCGGCGGCATCGCCGCCATCGCGCCGCCAGAATCCTCACACGCGAACATAAAGACCAACCGTGCCACCAACAGGTAGAAAAGCGACACCGCCAAGCCGCCGCAAACCGCACAAAAGAGGCTGAGCCGCACCGGCAACTCTGCGTATGCCAACCCCGCCACCCAGCGCGCGGCCATGGCGAACCACGGATAGGCGAGATCGTCCTGCGGACACAACCCCGCCGACGTTGCGGTCAACATCGCGGAATACCCCGGATAGACGTGCGTAAACAACGTCATACGGTATACGAGCAACGGAACCACCGCCGTGAATGGGATAAAGAAACGGATCAAATGCCACGGGGTCGCAAAGAATGTTCGACGCAGAAAACCCATCGGCTCCTCACTTTCGCGCTCGTCGGCGCCAGG
>JAGOBZ010000114.1 GCA_017999015.1 Kiritimatiellia bacterium | reverse complement strand
GTGCGCCGAGCTGTGCCGCTTTGACGCGATCCACTATGTGAAGCGTCCGTTCGGCAAAGCCCTCTATGAGGTCGACCCGGTCGCCTGCGAGGGCTGCGGGGTTTGCGTGCGGTTCTGTCCGGCACAGGCCATCGCATTCCCTGAACGGCTCTGCGGCGAATGGATGCTCTCGGAAACGCGCTGCGGTCCTATGGTCCATGCCTGTCTGTACGCCGCCGCGGAAAACTCCGGCAAGCTGGTGGCGACGGTCCGGCAGGAGTCCCGCCGCGTGGCGAAAGAGCGGGGCTTGCCGTTGATCATCACCGACGGCCCTCCCGGCATCGGGTGTCCGGTGATCGCCTCGGTGACCGGTGCCGACCGCGTGCTGGTGGTGACGGAGCCGACCGTGTCCGGCGAGCACGATCTGGCGCGCGTGCTGCAGTTGGCGCGGCATTTCGAGGTGCCGACTTTTGTATGCGTCAACAAATGGGATATCAATCCCGAGATGACCGAACGGATCGAGCAGGCGGCGCGGAAGGTCGGCGCGACGGTCGCCGGGCGCATCCGCTACGACCGGGCGGTCACGGCCGCTCAGCGCGCGGAACAGGCGGTCGTCGAAACCGACGCGCCGTCAGCGCTGGATATCAGAAGCGTGTGGGAGACGGTGTGTCCGGGAGTCCGATAACAACGAGCCCGCCGTGCGGCGGAATGGCGAATGAATAACTTTCAACGAGCAACGCTCAACTCTCAAGTTAACGATAAGAACGCTCAACGTTGAAAGATGAGGAAACGGAGAAAAAGAATGAGTAACACGACGAAAATCAAAATCGCGATCCCTCTGGCTGAGGGGCAACTGTGCATGCACTTCGGGCATTGCGAGCGTTTCGCGCTGGTGGACGTGGACCTGGACGCCCGGGCGATCACTGCCCGCGAAGATCTCGTTCCGCCGCCGCATGAGCCCGGCGTGCTGCCGCGCTGGCTGGCCGAACAGGGTGTCGAGATGATTCTGGCGGGCGGCATGGGACAGCGGGCCCAGGCACTTTTCGGCGAGCAGAATATCCGCGTGACCGTCGGACTGACGCCGGACACGCCGGATAATCTCGTCGCGCAGTATCTGGGCGGCACATTGAATCCGGGTGCGAATGCGTGCGACCACTGAGGGCGGCAGGCAGGTGGCCCGGTGAACGGGAATGCGGCAAGACGTGAGGGGAGAACAAGTATGAAGGCACCGGAAGGGACTGGACGGTCGCAAGCTGTTTTCGAACAGCGGGCTCTTTTACGATGCCGGCGTCTTTTAAAAAGGCAGAAAAAGGAGATGCAATGATTCCCACTCAAGAGGGGCTTCATTCGGGAACGGAGGATCCATTTTCCGGGCGGATGAACGATCCCACGGCGGCTGCCACGCTGACCGGACCGTGTGGCGACACGATGGAAGTCTATCTGTTGAAACCTTAAAGAGGGAACAGGTACATGTGCTTAACGTCAACAACGGAGATCGAATCGTGACGTACGCGATTGAAGCGCCCGCAGGCTCCGGTACGGTCAGCTTGCGCGGAGCTGCGGCACGTACCGGTCAGGTCGGCGACACGGTGATTGTTCTGACCTATGCTGTCGTATTGGGGGCGGAGTGCGCGGCTTTCAAAAGCCAGACCGTTTATGTAGACACGCAAAACCGCCGTGTGGTGCCGCAGCGGGGGCAGCCTGTACTTGAAGGGGAGGGATGACATGAATGTGGCGGTGGTCGGAGCCAGTAATAACCCGGAACGATACAGTCATCAGGCGGTTCTTTTGCTTCGGGAGAAAGGGCATGCCCCGTACCCCGTCCATCCAACCATCGATGAGGTGGCGGGCTTTGCCGTTTACGAGGCCTGCACGCTCGTCTTGTTGCGAACGGGGCAGTTTTAGAGCCAATAAGTAAACACAAAAAACAATCAAACAAGGAGAACAGACATGCCGGAATTCGGAACCGTCTTTTCAGTGAAGGCGAGTGACAGGAAACTTACGTCTGCGGAGCTTGTCAGGGCGATCCGTTTCATGGTCGCCGCAGAATACGAGGCTATTCAGTTGTACATGCAACTTGCAGAATCAACGGACAACAAACTCGCGGTTGAGGTGCTTACGGATATTGCTGACGAAGAGCGCGTTCACGCCGGTGAGTTTTTGCGACTGCTCCGCGAACTTGCTCCGGATGAGGACAAGTTCTATGCTGAGGGGGCTGAAGAGGTCTTGAAGAGGTTGCCGCTGCGGTCGGCGACGCAGCCGTGGTCGCAAAGGTGAACATCGATGAGAATCCCAAGGCTGCCGACGCCTTCTTCGTCAAAAGCATTCCGACACTGATCCTGCTCAAGGACGGCCAGGTTGTGCAGCAGTTCACAGGACTTCAGGGCAAGGAGACCTTGCTGTCGGCCATCGGACAGGTGGCTGGCGTCAAAGACAGAGGGAGTAAACAATGAGTAAGAAGCTTCGGGTCATCGTGGTCGGCGGCGTTGCCGCAGGGCCGAAAGTGGCGTCCCGCATTATCCGGATGAATCCGGAGGCGGAAGTCACGGTCATCGAAAAAGGGCAGTTGTTGTCCTACGCCGGGTGCGGCCTGCCCTACTACGTTTCGGGCGTGGTGAAAGAGCAAAAGGATTTGATGTCGACGCCGGTGGGCGTGGTGCGCGACTCCGTTTTCTTCGGCAAGGTCAAGAATGTCCACGTCCGCAACGCCACGCGGGCGGTGGAAATCGACCGGGCGGGTAAGCGACTGGCTGTGGAGGCGACCGACGGCGCGGGAGTACGGGAGTGGCTGCCGTACGACAAGCTGGTTCTCTGTACCGGCGCGCGACCGGTTCGCCCGCCGATTCCGGGCGTGGAAAAGCGGGGCGTTCACGCGCTCCACGAGGTCGAGGACGCCGAAGGCATCAAGGCCGTCTTGGCGGAGTCCAAGGCCAAGGACGTGGTCATCGTGGGCGGCGGGCTGATCGGCGTGGAGATGACCGAAGCGCTGGCGGAGCACGGCTGTCGCGTGACGGTGGTGGAAAAGCTTGGGCAGATCCTGACCATGCTGGACGCGCACATGGCGAGGCTGGTGGAGAAGCACATGGAGTCCAAGGGCGTGCGCGTGCTGACCGGCACGGGCGTGGAGGCGATCCTGGGCGCGGAGGGGGACGGCGGACGCGTGGGCGCGGTCAAGACGGCGCACGGCGTGCTGCCCGCCGACCTGGTGATCCTTTCGATCGGTGTGCGCCCGAGTGTGGAACTGGCCAAGGCGGCGGGGCTGGCGCTGGGCGAGAAGACCGGTGCGATTTGCGTGAACGAGCATCTGCGCACATCCGATCCCGACATCTATGCGGCGGGCGACTGTGTCGAGGTGCGGCACCTGCTGACCGGGCAGGCTGCGTTCATCCCGCTGGGATCGACTGCGAATAAGCAGGGCCGCGTGGCGGCCAATGACATCTGCGGCATTGAAGACCGGTTCCCCGGCGTGCTCGGCAGTGCGGTCTGCAAGGTCTTCGACTTCTGCGTGGCCCGCACGGGGCTCACGGAACGCGAAGCGCGCGCCGCCGGATATGACGTGGAGGTTGCCCTCACGCCTGCGCCCGACAAGGCGCACTTCATGCCGGACGCCCGCCTGCTGATGCTCAAGCTCGTGGCGGACCGCGCGACACGCAAGCTACTGGGCGCGCAGGCCGTAGGACCGGGCGCGGGCGACAAGCGCATCGATGTGGTGGCGATGGCGCTGACCGCCGGAATGACGGCGGATCAGCTCGCGCACGCGGATCTGTGCTATGCGCCGCCCTACGCGCCGGCGGTGGACAACATTCTGACGGCAGCCGACGTGCTGCGGAACAAGCTGGACGGCCGCTTCAGAGGCGTTTCGGCGGAGGCGCTGCAGGCGGAGCTGTCATCGGGCACGCCGCCCGTGCTGCTGGACGTGCGCACGCCCGGCGAGGTCGCGCAGATGCGTCTGCCCGGCTCGCTCTTCATTCCGTTGGGCGCTCTGCGAGGCCGACTCAAGGATATTCCTCGTGACCGTCCCGTGGTTTGCTTCTGCAAGATCTCGCTGCGCGGGTACGAGGCGGCCCTGATCCTTCAGGCCGCAGGCTATGCGGACGTGCGGGTGCTCGACGGCGGTCTGGTGACGTGGCCTTACGCGCTGGATAAGTGATAACCGGGAAGAAGCCATGAGGTCGAAAGTCTAGGAAAGTCGATGGGCACACACACGACCATTTCGATCACCGTATTGTCGGACAACCGTGCCGCCTACGGGCTGGAAGCGGAACACGGGCTGTCTCTGTGGATCGAGACGGCAGGGCATAAGATCCTGTTCGACACCGGACAGGGGGAGGTCATGCCCCGCAACGCGGCGGCGCTGGGTATCGACATCGGAAGGGCCGACGCGATCGTTTTGAGCCATGGGCATTACGATCACACCGGCAATCTGCGGCTC
The DNA here is from genome assembly GCA_017999015.1 of Kiritimatiellia bacterium. Lineage (GTDB taxonomy): Bacteria > Verrucomicrobiota > Kiritimatiellia > RFP12 > UBA1067 > DUPH01. The sequence goes on along the minus strand of JAGOBZ010000114.1, from coordinate 4,551 downwards.
GCGCTGGAACGGGCCGGCCGGGCCGAGCTGCTGCTGCATGCCGACGCGCTCCGGACGCGGTACAGCATCCACGCGTCGCCGAAATCCATCGGGATGCCGGCGTCCGCGCGCGAAGCCGTGCAGGCCGCAGGCGACGCGCGCTGCCGGTGGGTCACGCGACCGACCGAGCTGGATGCCGGGGTTTGGCTGACAGGGCCTGTCCCGCGCGAAACGGCTTTCGAGAACACTGGAGGGCCGTTTTATTGGGATGCGGCCGGCCGGGAGCCCGACCCGATATCAGACGACCTCTCGCTGTGCGTCCGCACCGGTGCCGGCTGGGTGGTGTGCCTGGGGTGCTGCCACGCCGGGGTTGTCAACACGCTTCAGCACATTCTTCGGGATCTCGGCAGCGCGAAGATCCTGGCAGTGATCGGCGGCATGCATCTCTGTCATGCGGATTCTGAAAGATTGGAGCGGACAGCCGCCGCGTTCGGAGCGTATGATATCCCCTACCTTTACCCGTGCCATTGCACGGGCGAGGCGGCGACCGCCTATTTGCGGCAGTGTTTCCCGCAGGCGGTGCAGCCCGTTTCCGCGGGTTTGAAAATCAGTTTTTGACAACGAAAGGAAGCGATGAAGAAGATTGCCAAGGAGTTTCATCAACAGCGGCGGGGCAACTGCGCCCAATCGGTGGCGTATGCCTGGGGGCAGAAGTTTCCCGGGGGCCGTGGTGTCGAGGATGTTTTTGCCGGATGCGGTGCGGGGCGTGCGCCCGGAGGGCTGTGCGGGGCGGTGCATGCAAGCTGTACGCTGGCGGGAACCGCTGCCGAGCCGTCGATCAAGCAGTCGTTTGCGGAGAAAACCGGCGGACATCTGACCTGTAAAGAGATCCGCGCCGCCAAGCGTGTGCCGTGTGCCGATTGCGTGGAGATCGCCGCGGAACTCCTTGAGAACCACGCGAGAAGGTCATGACATTTTGAAAGGACAAGACATGCAAGACGACAAAGAGCAGAAAACGAGTTGTTCACCCGATCAGTGCGGAAGTTGCGGCGAGGCCTCCTGCGCGTCCCGGCAGCAGGCAGCGCCGCAGCACGCGGCGCCCGCTCAGGACGATGCCAAGCTGAAGGCGCGTCTGAACCGCATCCGCCGCAAGATCATCGTGATGTCGGGCAAAGGCGGCGTGGGCAAGAGCACGGTGGCGGTGAATCTGGCCATGTCGGCGATGCTCGCCGGACAGCGCGTGGGCTTGCTGGACGTGGATCTGCACGGCCCCAGCGTGCCGACCATGCTGGGGCTGGTGGGTTACCGTCTGGAAGGCGGCGAGAACGGCATGCTGCCGGTCGAGATCGGCGGGCTCAAGGTGCTGTCGGTCGGGTTTCTGCTGCAGAACAACGACGATCCCGTGATCTGGCGCGGCCCCATGAAGATGGGCGTGATCCGTCAGTTCATCGAGGATGTGGAGTGGGGCGACCTGGATCTGCTGGTGATCGACGTGCCGCCGGGCACCGGCGACGAGCCGCTCTCGGTCTGCCAGCTCATCCCGGAATTGGAGGGCGCGGTGATCGTCACCACGCCGCAGAAGGTGGCGGCCGCCGATGTGCGCAAGTCGATCAACTTCTGCAAGGAGCTGGGCGTCAAGGTGCTCGGCGTGATCGAGAACATGAGCGGCTTCGCCTGCCCGAAATGCGGCGAGGTCACGCCGATCCTGCGGGCGAACGGCGGGCGTGTGATGGCCAACGAGATGGGCGTGCCGTTCCTGGGCTCGATTCCGATCGATCCGCTGATCGCCGAATCGGGCGACGACGGCAAGGCCTTCGTCGAATCGGCGGCGAGTTCTCCGGCCGCCGGCGCCTTCCGCGAGATCGTGAGGGAGCTGACGGTCTGATGAAACCGTTATGAGTGTCCGGCGGTGAAAAATATGAAAAGCGAAGAAGCAAAGGCTTTGTTCAGAAGCGGCGCGAATTGCGCTCAGTCTGTAGTGGGCGTCTACGCCAAGGAATGTGGCCTTGATTTTGACCGCGCCATGCAACTGTCCTCGTCGTTCGGGGCCGGCATGGGCCGGTTGCGGGAGGTCTGCGGTGCCGTATCTGGCATGCTTATGGTCATTGGCCTGAAAGAGGGTTATTGCGATGTGAAAAACAAGGCCGCGAAAGATAAGCATTATGCGCGGGTGCAGGCGCTCGCCGCCGAATTCAAGAGCAAGACCGGCTCGCTCATCTGCCGTGAACTGCTGGGGCTTCCCAAAGGTGCAGACACGCCGGTGTCGGAGGAAAGGACCGCTGAGTACTACAGGAAGCGGCCTTGTATGGAAATTGTCGGGCTTGCCGCGCAGATCGTCGAGGATCATTTGAAAGTGGCTCAGGAATAGCATAAGGAGGCCGACATGGGAAAAATAACTCGGAGAAGTATGGTGAGTGCAGTCGGCGCGGCGGGTGCAGGAGCCTGCGTGTGCGGGCTGGGCGGCGGTTGCGCTACGTTCAGCAAGGTTGGCAGGACTCCTGCGATTGATGCTGAAGCATATGATATCGAGGTGAAGACGCTTAAGGTGGCGCTGGACAAAGTGCCGGCACTGGCAGTCGTGGGCGGGTCGGTAAAAATCATCGATCCGCGCTTGCCGACGTCCATCATTATTGCCCGGAAGGGCGAGGCCGAGTACGTGGCGGCCTCGCTTCTGTGTCCCCACCGGGGCGTGGAGGTCGAGTATCAGCCCGAACAGCACCAGTTCCGCTGCGCCAGTCTCGGCCATTCCAAGTTCGGCGAGGACGGTTCGCTGAAGAAGGGGCTGGCAAAAAAAGGGCTGACCCGCTACGAGGCCAAACTCGATCCGGCTGACTGCAAGCGCCTGCTGATCACATTCTGATGCTATGGGTCGGATTCCCGTGCGTGTCCATGAGGTCCGAGAAACCTGCCGCCCGGAGCATGTTACGGCAGTCTGCCGTTGTGATCTCGCTGCTTTGCCGCCACAAGGCCGTGGCGTCAAACACTGAACGTCGAACGCGGCGCGTTGAATGGCGCAATGATGGTGCTCTTTCCGTGATCAGACGTCAACGGAGAGCGGCGCACCCTTCTTCCACCAGCAGTCGAGCGGACGGACCGAGAAGCGCTTCAGTCCGGCGGGCAGGCGGTCCGCAGCGACGCAGAAGGACGAATCCGCCTTCGCGCGCGGGTGTTCGAGCGCGTGGTTGAAGCCTTCCGCGATGACGTGGAAGACGGCGGTCTTGCCTTCGGCGCCTTCGGCCGTGATCTCGTACTCATGAGGCCGCGACCCGGCGGCGCCGAGCGCGGCCGGGAACGTGAGTTCGTACGCGTTCTTCTCCGTCGCGTCGCCGCTGGGCGTCTTGCGCGTCTTCGCCTTGATCTTCTTGAGGACGATCTTCGCGTCGGCGGGGAATTCGGGCGCGGTTGTCTTCTTCGCGCGCTGGGCGAAGGCGAACGGCTTGGGCTCGGCGGCGCCCAGCGGCATGACCCAGTCCGGCCCCACGAAGAGGTTGCTGAGGAACTCGCGGCGCTGGACGACGATGCGGTCGTCGTAGATGTTCCAGAGCATGCCCTGACGGCAGTCGCCGCCGTTGTACTTGCCCATTACCTTCTGCGCGTCGAGCGTGTCACGCTCCTTCGCCTCGGTAGTCGTATTCTCGTAGCCCACTGGATGGCGAGCGTTGTACGGCATGCCGGTGTAGCGCAGCGAACTCGTTCCGACGGACGTGAACGCGCCCTGCCACAGCGAGCGGTCGTCCGTGAGCGTGTAGTGGGAGTGACCCGAGAAGGCGACCGCGTTCGCGTAGGCGGAGAGCGTCTTCGTTACGAGACCGCTGTCGTGCCCCCACGCCCAGGGGCCGTAACACGTATCCTTCGGATGCGGATGCTGGAAATAAAAGAACGGAAGGGACGGGTCGAGCGTCTTGCCGTTCGCGTCGAGGAAGGTCGCCAGTTCGACGCCGAACGGGCAGGAGCCATATTTCGTCTCCATTCCCGTCCCGTCGTCCCAGTGCTGGCCGAGGAAGGTGTAGCCCTTGATGGTCTTGCGGTAGAGGCGCGAGTAGTCCTCGTTGAAGATCTTCTTCCACCAACCGCCCAGATCGTTGCGCAGGACGTGCCGGCGGCGCTCGGCCTCGTCCGGGTAGGCTTTCGCCGCATGGTCGCCGTAGAGGTAGCCGTGGTAGTCGTGGTTGCCGTTGACGAATAGCTTCTCGACCGTCCGTCCGTCCGGCGCCTTGTCGTCCGGGAACACCGCATACCACGCCTGCGCGACGGCCTGCAGTTCCTCGACCATGCCGGTGTCCACCATGTCGCCGACCACCATCACCGCGTCGACGCCCTGGTCGCGGAACCATTCGAGTGTGTGGCGGAACGTGAGGTTGTTCCCCCAGGATGCCATCTTCTCGTCGGCCCCGACTTTTGTAATGTGGATGTCACTCACCACGCCGAACGTGAGGTTCGGCTTCTTTCCGAGAAACGTCCCGGGTGCCGCCTTGACGAAACGGTTTCCCGCGAACGCGCCGAACGAGACAGCGCCCCCGATGAAGAAACGACGTGAAAGTTTCATAATTTCCCCAATCCTTATCTTTTTCG
>JAGOBZ010000113.1 GCA_017999015.1 Kiritimatiellia bacterium | reverse complement strand
GTCCGCAGTTCCGCGGCCGAGCATCTCTGCGACGCGCTGGAGCAGTTCCTGCGCCACGAGTTGACCGAGGAGCAATGCCGCGCCTACCAGAAGACTGTGCTGGGCGAGGTGACGGCATGACCGGCGAACGCTATGCGCGGGCCTTCGCGCGCGCCCTGCATGGCGCGGCCGCGGCCCGGCGTCAAGAGACGCGCGTGACAGAAGACGTGATCGCGCTCGAACAGCTCTGGCAGGCGTCGGCGGAATGGCGCCGGTTCTGCCGCAGCCGCCCGCCGGGCGGCATCCGCATTCGCATCGAGCAGGTGCGGCAACTCGTGGCGAACGCGCTGTCGGGCACCGTCATGCGGTTTCTGGAGGCCGTGGCACAGCATGACCAACTCGCGCTGCTGCCCGATATCTGCTCACAGTACCGGCGTCTGGAGGCGCGTGCGCGGGGATGCAGCCGGGTGCGCATGCTGTTTGCTCGCGAGCCGATGGCAGACCAGGTCGCGCGCGTCCGCGATTGGGTGGCGGCGACCCGCGGCCCGGAGATGGAGGTCACGGTGCTCACCCAACCGGAACTGATCGCCGGCATGCGCCTCTTTGTGGATGACACGCGCGTCGATGCGTCGCTCGCCGGACGCCTCACGCGCCTGCGTGTGGGTCTGCGTAACCCTGTGCCCGCAGCAGCGGGTGAGAATGAGGGCGGAAGACAGGTATGACGATTCAACTGAAACCCGATGAGATTTCGGCTTTGCTGCGCCGTCAGATGCGGCAGGTGGACCAGCCGGTGGATGTCGCCGAGGTGGGAACGGTGCTGAGCGTCGGCGACGGCATCGCTCGCGTCGATGGTCTCTCCAGCGTCATGTACAACGAGCTGGTCGAAACCGAGGACGGCGTGGCCGGCTTGGCGCTCAACCTTGAGGAAGAAGCGGTCGGCGTGGCGATCCTCGACGATGTCACCCGCGTGCGCGAGGGCGATCTTTTCCGCAGGACCGGCCGTGTGGTCTCCGTACCGGTCGGGCCGGCGCTGACCGGCCGCGTGGTGGATGCGCTGGGACGGCCGCTGGACGGCCACGGCCCGATCCACACCGACACGCGGCTGCCGGTTGAAGGCTTCGCGCCTTCGATCATTGAACGCAAGAATGTGTGCGAGCCGCTGCAGACCGGCATTCTGGCGATCGACGCGCTGACGCCGATCGGACGCGGCCAGCGCGAGCTGATCATCGGCGACCGCAAGACCGGCAAGACCACGCTGGCGGTTGACGCGATTCTGAATCAGGCCGGTTCCGGCGTCCACTGTTTTTATGTGGCGGTCGGCCAGAAACTCTCGACCGTCGCCGCGTTGCACAAGCTGCTGGCGGAGAAGGGCGCGATGGCCTACACGACGATCATTCTGGCCAACGCCTCGGAGCCCGCGCCGCTGCAGTATCTGGCGCCGTATGCCGGATGCGCGATGGCCGAGTACTGGCGCGACCGCGGCGGCCACGCGCTGGTCGTTTACGACGATCTCACCAAACACGCGCAGGCCTACCGGCAGATGTCGCTGCTGCTGCGGCGGCCGCCGGGGCGCGAGGCCTTCCCCGGCGACGTTTTCTATCTGCACAGCCGGCTGCTGGAGCGGGCGGCCAAGCTCTCGGACGCCAAGGGCGGCGGAAGTCTGACCGCGCTGCCGATTGTCGAGACGCAGGCCAACGACATTTCAGCCTATATCCCGACTAATGTGATTTCAATCACAGACGGCCAGATCTTTCTGGAGGCCGGCCTGTTTCACGAGGGCCAGCGCCCGGCGATCAATCCGGGCATCTCGGTGTCGCGCGTCGGCGGCGACGCGCAGGTCAAGGCCATGAAGCAGACGGCCGGCCCGCTGCGCGTCCTCCTGGCGCAGTATCGTGAGCTGGAAGCCTTCATGCGCTTCTCGTCTGACCTCGACGCCAACACGGTCGAGCAACTGGCGGTGGGGCGTTCGCTGATGCAGGTGTTGCGGCAGCCGCCCAATCAGCCGGTGGCGGTCGAGAAGCAGGTGGCCGTGCTGGCCGCCGGCGCCCAGAAGGCGTTTGCGAAGGTGCCTGAGAGGCGATTGCCGGATGCGGTCAGGGCGGTGTACGAAGCGATCGACACGCGCGAGGCGGGCCGCGCCTACGCCGCGCGTTTCGCGGCACGGCCCGCGATGGACGAGGAGCTCACGGCGATGCTCAAGGCATTGATCGAAGAGGCGGTCCAGCCCTTCAGGAAAGGGTGAGCCCGGCGGACGGACGGATAAACCATGGCGAACTTTCGTGAATACAGCACGCGGCTTGCCGCCATGAGCGGCATGCGGCGCGTGACGGCGACCATGAAGATGGTGGCCGCCTCGCACCTGCATCGGGCGCAGAACGAGTTGCGCCAGCCTGAGCCCTTTGCCGAGATCTTGCGCGGGCTGCTGCCGGTGGTGCGCGGGCTGAACATCGCCGGTCACCGGGTGTGCGCCGCGCCGCCCGCTCGGGGCAGCCGCATCCTGCTGGTGGTGATGAGCGCCCATCGCGGGCTCTGCGGCTCGTTCAACAGCTCGGTGATCCGCGAGGTGCGGCGCTGGACGCGCGAACAGGCCGAATCGCGCGGTGCGCGGCTGGAGGCGCTCTACGCCGGACACAAGGGATATGCCGCGCTCAAGGCGGAACTCGTGCCCTGCATGACGCCGTTGGCAGTCGCCGCGCATCCGACGTCCAAAGAAACCGCCGCGCTCTCGCGGTATGCGATGGATGGTTTTCTGGCCGGCCGGTATGACGAGGTGTGGGTCGCGAGCAACCGGTTTGTGAGCACCTTGACGCAGGAGACAACGGTCCGTCGGCTGCTGCCGTTTGAGGCCAAGGTGTTTGTCGGGGAAGGCGAGCCGCCGGAAATCATCGAGCCGGGCGACGACCGCATGATCGCCGCGCTGGCGCGGCAGTGGCTGCACCTGAAGGTGTACACCTGCCTGCTCCACAGCGTCGCCAGCGAGCACGCCGCGCGGGTTATGGCGATGGAAAATGCCACCGTCAATCTCAGGCGGATGGAGAAGGAGCTGGTCCTGTTGCGCAACCGCGCCCGGCAGGCGGCAATCACCAAAGAGTTGACCGAAATCGTCAGCGGCGCGGAGTCGCTGGGATAAGCGAGGCGGAGCATGAGTGAAGCGAAGAAGGAACAGGCGAGCCAGGGACGGGTGATCCAGGTGCTGGGCGCTGTGGTCGATGTCGAGTTTCCTGACGGATACCGGCCGCGTCTGCTGCACGCGCTGAAAACGACCAATCCCCTGCTGAACGAGCGCCCGGACAATCTGGTGCTGGAGGTGGCCCAGCATCTCGGCGACTGCCGGGTGCGCGCGATCGCGATGGATTCGACCATCGGGCTCGTGCGCGGCGCGGCGGTTCGCGACATGGGCGAGGCGATCGTCATGCCGGTCGGCGCCGCGACGCTCGGCCGCGTGATGAACCTGCTGGGCGAGCCGGTCGATGGACAGGGGCCCATCAAGGCGAATCGCCAACTGCCGATCCACCGTCAGCCGCCTGCTTTTACCGACCAGAATCCCGAGGCGCAGGTGCTGGCGACCGGCATCAAGGTGATCGACCTGCTGACTCCGTACCGCAAGGGCGGAAAGATCGGGCTTTTCGGCGGCGCGGGCGTGGGCAAAACCGTCTTGATCCAAGAGCTGATCCACAATATCGCGCATGAGCATGGCGGCTACTCGGTGTTCGCGGGCGTCGGCGAGCGGACGCGCGAAGGAACGGCCTTGTATCAGGAGATGGCCGGCGCCGGCGTGCTGGACAAAACCGCGATGATCTTCGGCCAGATGAACGAGCCGCCGGGCGCGCGTTCGCGCGTGGCCCTCTCGGCGTTGACGGTGGCGGAGCATTTCCGCGACGCGATGCATCAGGATGTGCTGCTCTTCGTGGACAACATCTTCCGCTTCACGCAGGCCGGCTCCGAGGTTTCGGCCTTGCTCGGGCGCATCCCTTCCGCCGCCGGGTACCAGCCTTCGCTCGGCACCGAAATGGGCGAGCTGCAGGAGCGCATCACCTCCACCCGCGACGGCTCGATCACTTCGGTGCAGGCCGTGTACGTGCCGGCCGATGACTACACCGACCCCGCGCCGGCCACCACGTTCGCGCATCTCGATGCCACGACCGAACTGTCGCGCGCGATCGTCGAACAGGGCATCTATCCGGCGGTCGACCCGCTCACATCGAGTTCGTCCATGCTCGCGCCGGAAGTGGTGGGCGAGGAGCACGTGCGCGTCGCGCGCGGCGTGCAGGAGGTGCTGCAGCGATACAAGGAGCTGCGCGACATCATCGCGATTCTCGGCATGGACGAGCTGTCGGAGTTTGACAAGCTGACCGTCGCGCGCGCCCGCAAGATCCAGCGCCTGCTTTCGCAGCCGTTCCATGTGGCCGAGACCTTCACCGGCATGAAGGGCGTCTACGTGAAACTGGAGGACACGATCCGCTCGTTCGCGGCGGTGCTGGACGGCAAATGCGATGACGTGCCGGAACAGGCCTTCTACATGGTCGGCACGATCGAGGAGGTGCATGCGAAGGCCAAAACCCTGAAGGCGGTATGATGACTTTTCCGTTTCGTATTCTGACGCCCGGCGGCACGATCGTCGGCGGCGACGTCACGCATGTGCAGGTGCGCACGCAGGTCGGGTCGCTCGGCGTGATGGCGCGGCACGCCCCGATGGTGGCGGCCTGTCCGGCCGGCCTGGTCCGGATCCAGCAGGAGGGAGGATGGGTGGCGTTCAAAACCGATGATGCCGTCCTCACGACCGACGGCACTCAGGCGACCCTGCTCACCGCGCACGCGCAGTATGCGGGATCGCATGACGGCATAACGCCATGACGCCCCTTAGCCGTATGGCACCTGCCGCGGCGCGTTGTCTCGAGAGAAACCGCTCATCAATGTGAGCGGTCGCCTAGCGATCCGCCGTGAGCAAGTCAGCCCGTTGCGCAATATTCTCAAGATGCCGCACCATGTTTTCTACCGACGTCACAACGTCCACATGGAGCAGGCCGCGTTCCGGCATACAGGTGCCGTTGTTGAGGCGCGCAACATGCCCTGTAATGGCGGCACTCAAAAGCGGTTTCAGCTCGCCCATGAGAATCTCAACCGCTTTCACCGCGCCGGACCCGTGCCGCAGGCTGTCCTGGGTCATGTCATATATGAGGCCGGCTTTGGCAAGGACATCGTCGAGTTCACGCATCGCGCCCTCCGTCACCCTGCCTGCTGAGACGGGCAGCGCGGCAACCCGCCGTGCAATCAAATAGGCAAGGTCCGAAATCCGTTCAGCATCGTTGACACAATGCATCAGCACGGGAATCATCGCAGCCTGTCCTTCGGGAAGTTCGCGGCGTGTCAATTGCACGAGATAATCCATGATGTCATTCTGCATGGCGTCTACCTCATCCTCGACGATCTTGAGGGCTTCAACCGATGCGGGCTTGCTGTCGCGGTACCCGGTGAGTGCAGTCACGGATGCGCCCCACGCCTTTTCAACCATCTCCGCGAGGGCGTTCCCCACACAGACCAGCGCCAGCGCGGGCGTGTTGAGCAGATGAGGCTCAAGCCGTACGGCTCCGCTCTTGGCCTGTCGGGCCGGCACCAGCCGCTCGCATAGCCACGCGAGATTCGGGATGAAAGCCGTCAGCAACACGACATTGGTCACATTGAACAAGGTGTGGGCCATCGCGACATGCCGGGCGATGTTTTCGCCGTGAAAGACGGCACCCGCCGTGATCGCGTCAACAAGTGCCAAGAAACAGGGGACATCGCCCCATGGAACATAGAGAAGCGCCACCATGACGAAGGTGCCGATGACATTGAACAGCGAATGGGCGGCCGCCGTCTGTTTGGCCGTGCGGTTGGTGTTCAGCGAGGCCAGCACCGCAGTGATGGTGGTGCCGATATTGTCGCCCAGCACGATCGGGAAGGCCGTCCAGAAATTCAGCAGCCCGCTGCTGGCGAGAGCCATCGTGAGGCCGATCGTCGCGGAGCTGCTTTGAACGATCATCGTGGTAATCGTGCCGATGGCGACGGCCCCCAAGATTGCCGTCAGCGGAACGGGTTGTCCCGGGAGCGGCGCGCAGTCAACCATCTGAAACACTTTCACAAAACTGGGGAAAGCGGCTGCGTCCTTGAGCTCGGCCGCCATCATGTTCATCCCGAAAAACAGAAGGCCAAACCCCAAGACCGTGCGCGCGGCCCCCACCCAGACCGCCTTGCGCGCGACAAGCAGAACCACGACCCCGACAACGATCGCCGGCAGCGCCACCCCGTCCAGATTGAATGAAATGATCTGGCCGGTGGCCGTGGTTCCGATATTCGCCCCGAAAATCACGCCGATCGCCTGCCTCAGGGACAACAGTCCCGCATTGACGAAGCCGACTGTCATCACCGTCATCGCGCTCGACGACTGAATGACTGCCGTCACCAGTGTTCCGGCCATAATCGCGCTGAACCGGTTGCGCGTGATATACGCCAGCGTGCTTTTCATGCGGCTTCCGGCAATCTGCAGCAGCCCGTCGCTCAGAAGCGTCATGCCGTAGATGAACAGCGCGATCCCGCACAGGATGCCGATGGCCATGCCATACGCGTTCATGGCCGTCGCGCGCAAAAAGAAGGGACGCGCAACGACGCCTCTCGCCCTATTCGACACGTCCACGCGTACCTCATAGACGCCCGTCGCAGACGGATCGGTCTTCAGGCCGGTCTCCGCCACGCCGTTCGTGTCGGTCCTGACTTCTCCGCGGCTCACGCGTCCCGCCTTGCCCGGCTGGCTGGACAGCACGAAATACACCGTCTCGCCAACCAGCGGACCGCCTGTTTCATCTGTCAGCCTGACGCGAAGAGGGCGCGCGAGCGCATCGCCAGCCGCCACTTCCTGTCCGTCATTTTCTTTGGACACCCCCGCCACGAATCTGGCCCGCGCGCGGATCTCAGGCGCATCCTCGCAGACAAAATCGAGATAGTGGTCGCCAAAAGTCTGGCCCAGCGTCACCGAGCACACAAACCCGCCCCCCGCGTCCGTCATCCCGCCTGCGGGCGTTGCTTGGATCCCGGATTCCGCGTCGGCTGCCAAAGCCTTGATCCTGACGCCCTCAAGCGGCTTGCGCGAGCCCGTTCCTCCCAGCGCGCCCCGCACGGGAAGGCTCAACACCTCTAGCCGGACCGCATTCGTGAGCGTTTCACCCGGCCGCCCGAATTGCACATCGGGCGAGACGAATGAAATTTTATCCGGCTCCAGTCCTGCCGCTTTCCTGTCGCAACCGGCCAGCCAGACCGCGATAAAGGCACACAAAAACACCGGTCGCCAAATGGATAACCCACTCATAACCACCTCCAAGCTCGGATCGATGTGCATGTTGGTTTCCGGCGTCTCTGCAGACGCCGGAAACTGGGGGCCTCAGCATGTAATCAACATGTGAACGACAAGCGCCGCCATGATGGCAAGAATTGCCAAAACAAAAAACGCCCCTTCATTCCCCTTCAAACTGAACATGACATCCCTCCTGCTGCTGCTGAACTTGAAAACAATGTGACCCACCGCATGACGCGGTTGCATACGGAGAAACTTGATCCGTCAGAAAGCTTGTCCCGCAGTGCGGGATGCGTGCATAAAGACGCTGCGGCCCCGTCTTTAGGGCCCGCAAAAGCATACCGACGGCATCGGCATTTTCAGCAGAGGAGCTGCTTGGAGTGCGCGACTGCTTGGCGGTCACAGTGCCCGGCATCATATCCGCCGCAGCGCATCAGACCCGCGTGCGTTGTCCGCACGGATGAAAGGATTTGGAGCCGCGCCCATCGGTCGCGGCCGCCGAGCCACCGGGGACAGGATTGAATGACCGGCGGCGCCCATTCGCGGCCACCGGTCAGCACGGCGTATCGCGCCGGCCGCTGCACGCAGCCGGACAGACTGCTGTCGTCCCCGGGACATGTCCCGGCAGACAGCGTCCCCGGTTTGCCGGGAATCCCGTCAAAATTCTGTCCCGCATCGCGCACGCCGCCCAGCCAGAGGAACATGGCACAGAGCAGGATCGTTTCTCCTGCCCGCACCACCTCCCGCAGCCACTTTTTTGCGCGCGTCCCGCGTGAACATGACCTTCCACCAGCCATGGTTAAGAGCATAACAGACCCCGTGCGCAGTCGCAAGCACGCCGCATCCTGTAAAAAATATCCCGCGCCGCCGGACTTGTGCTGCGGCATGCCGATGCGATACACTGGACACGTGTCACGGTCATGCACAACACTGCACGCGAGTAAGTCCGGTGTCTGGAACACCGGATTGGGCCGTGTTGTCCGCACGCTGATTTTCTGCTTCCTTTGCACGGCATTGGGAGCGCAAAGAAGCCACGGTGAGCCGTCGTGTCGCTCCGAAGGGCTCGGGACCGCTCCCAGTTCCGAAGAGAGCGGCGGCGTATGGGGCTGTGATGCCAGACACGCCTCGGACGCTGTTCTGCCACGTTTCCGGGACAACGACCCGTATCTCGCGATGCCGGCTCTTTGGACGAAGCTTTCCGGCTTCAACTGCAGAAGCGAGGCCAACCGCCCGACCGCCGTTCTGGCCGCGTCGATCATGCGGCGGGCCTCGTGCGAGCCCCCTTTGCTGCGCATTCTTGCGCACGCCTCCCATGTGCTCTGTTGACGCTCTCCTGTCCCTTGAGGGCGATGTCCCGCAGGCTCTTGCGGGTATCCCTTTGCCGCCAAACGGCATCCTTTCTGTATCTGACGGTTTTTCTGCGTGATACTGGTCACTTGGCTTTCATCCAGTCATCCAATAAGCGGACATCGATTGTCCCTGTGCGAAGGGTTTATTTATGAATCAGACACGTTCTTTTTTCACTGCGGGATTGATGATCGGGCTGCTGGCCGCCTGCATCCTGGGCGCACTCGTGATCCGTCCCAAAACCTCGGCCGGCCCAGACGTCGGCGCGCGCGGCATCGTGCTCAAGCTCGCGCACGGGCTCGACGAGGCGCACCCGGTCCATCAGGCGATGACCCTGATGAAGCAGCGCCTGGAGGAGCTGACCGGCGGCAAGGCCACCATCGACCTCTACTCCG
>JAGOBZ010000112.1 GCA_017999015.1 Kiritimatiellia bacterium | reverse complement strand
CCATGTCACGATTTGTCATTAAAGGTGGCCGGCCCGTGAGCGGTGTCCACCGTACGCCGGGCAACAAGAATGCCGCGCTGCCCATGTTGGCCGCGAGCCTGCTGACCGCCGAGCCGGTGGTGCTCCGCAATCTGCCGCTGATCGCGGATGTGCGCACGATGATCGATCTGCTCGCCGAGCTGGGCGCGCAGGTCGAGCTGGACGGCGAGCGGAGAACTGTGCGCATCTGCGCGCGGCGCGTCAAGAGCACGCACCTGAGTAAGGCGCTGTGCGGCAAGGTTCGCTCGTCGATCCTCTTCGCCGGGCCGCTGCTGGCGCGCTGCGGTTCCGCCAAGCTCTATCCGCCGGGCGGCGACGTGATCGGGCGGCGCCGCATCGACACCCATCTCGACGGGTTCCGGCGGCTCGGGGCCTCGGTCCGCACCGGCGGTACCTATCTCTTCAAGGCCGCGAAGCGTCTCGAGGCGCAGCGCATCCTGCTGGACGAGGCGAGCGTGACAGCGACCGAGAACCTCGTCATGGCGGCGGCGCTGGCCAAGGGCACGACGCTCTTGTACAACGCGGCCTGCGAGCCGCACGTGCAGGACCTCTGCCGCATGATCAACGCAATGGGCGGACGCATCGGCGGCATCGGCACGAACCTGCTGACAATCGAGGGGGTCGAGTCGCTGCACGGCACCGAGCAACGGGTGGGGCCGGACTATATCGACGCGGGCAGCTACATGGCGGCGGCGCTGGTCACGGGCGGCGAGTTGACGGTCGAGGGAGTCGAGCCGGCCGATTTCGAGGCGCTGGAGCGGCCGTTCAAGCGGCTCGGGGTCAAGTGGGCCTTCGACCGCGAGGTGCGGAGCCTGCGGCTGCCCGCACGCCAGCGGCTCAAGACCGCGTACGACCTGGGCGACGCGATCCCCAAGATCGAGGACGGGCCTTGGCCGATGTTTCCCTCTGACCTGATGAGCGTGCTGATCGTGCTGGCCACTCAGACGCGCGGCACCACGCTCTTCTTCGAAAAGATGTTCGAGAGCCGCATGTATTTCGTGGACCACTTGATCGGCATGGGCGCGCGCATCGTGCAGTGTGACCCGCACCGCGTGGTGGTGACCGGTCCGACGCAGCTCCACGGCACGCGTGTGGCGAGTCCGGACATCCGGGCCGGCATGGCGCTGCTGGTGGCGGCGCTGTGCGCCAAGAACGAGACCGTGATCCTGAACGCCGGCAGCATCGACCGCGGCTATGAGTCGGTCGAGCTGGAGTTGCGGCGGCTGGGTGCGGGCATCGAGCGCGTGAACGACTAAAAAAAGCGGTTTACCTTCCGGGGATGTTTAGGTAAGCTATTTCCGTTTCGAATCATGCGTTGAAAGGGGGCGTTTCTGGAAACGCGGCGGAGTGGCAAGGTCAAGTACAAACGGATTGTGCTGAAGCTGAGCGGCGAGGTTCTCGGGAACCGCTCGTCGGGCGAGTGCATCGATCCGGACGCGCTGGCCTCGATGGCGCGCCGAGTGGCGCGGGTGGTGGAGCTGGGCGTGCAGATCGGCATCGTGCTGGGCGGCGGCAATATCTTCCGCGGGCTCAAAGGCGAGTCCAAGGGCGTGAACCGCACCACCGGCGACAACATGGGGATGCTGGCCACCATCATCAACGGGCTGGCGATGCAGAACGCGCTTGAGCATCTGGGCCTGGAGACGCGCCTGCAGACGGCCATCGAGATGCATCAGGTGGCAGAGCCTTTCATTCAACGCAAGGCGGTCCGGCATCTGGACAAGGGCCGCGTGGTGATTTTTGCGGGTGGCACCGGCAACCCCTACTTCAGCACCGATTCGGCGGCGGCGCTGCGCGCCAGCGAGATCGGGGCGGAGGTGTTGCTGAAGGCCACAAAAGTGGACGGGATTTACACGGCGGATCCGAACCTGGACCCCAACGCGACGCGCTACGATAAAGTGACCTACGAGGACGCCCTGCACAAGCGCCTTAAGGTGATGGACTCGGCGGCCTTCGCGCTGTGTATGGACAACCGGATCCCAATCGTGGTGTTTGATTTTTACGACGAAGACGCGCTGGACCGGATCGTCTGCGGTGAAACCATCGGCACGCTGGTGGGTGACACGACGCAGCTCAGCTAGGTCAGGAGAGAAGACTATGGATACGCTGGATGATGTATTGCTGGACACCATCGACAAGATGGAAAACTCGCTCAAGGTGCTGAAGGGCCAATTCGCCGGCCTGCGCACCGGCAAGGCGTCGCCCGCGCTGGTGGACGGCGTGCAGGTCACCTACTACGGCACCCCGACCCGCCTGCGCGACCTCGCGAATATCTCGACCCCGGAGCCGCGCCTGATCGTGATCAGCCCGTATGACCCCACGGCGCTGCCTGAGATTGAAAAGGCGATTCTCGCGGCCAATCTCGGCGTGACCCCGCGCAACGACGGCCGCGTGATCCGTGTCCCGATCCCTGAGCTCAACGAGGAGCGCCGCAAAGAGATTGTGAAGGTGGCCAAGCGCCAGTCCGAAGAGGCGCGGATTGCGGTGCGCAACGTGCGCCGCGACGGCAACGAGGCGATCAAATCGCTGCAGAAGGACGGCAAGATCACGGAAGACGAACGCGACCGGGGGCTGGACGAGGTGCAGAAGGCCACGGACACCCATATTGCGAAAATCGACGGTGAATTGAAAAACAAGGAAGCGGAAGTAATGGCCGTGTAATCGGCTGTTGCATGCCACGGAGGCACGAGTCATGGCTGAGCAGGACGAAGTTACCCAGGGAACCATTCCCCCGAAAGTGTCACCCTTTGCTAAACCGGAAGGCCAGGCGGCTGTGACTCCGGCGGGCAGTTCGACAACTGCGCCGCGCCCGATCACCGTGCGTTTGAAGCCCGTTGCCCCCGGCGCAGCGGGAGCAGCAGCTCCTTCGGCCGTACCGCAGCCGTCTGCCAACCCCAAAGCGACGGCTCGCGTGCCGGTGCCCGAAGCGGTGGCCGCTGCAACGCCCGCAGCGATCCGCCCCGCAACCGTGCGCCTGCGTCCGGTTGCCGCGCCAGGCGCGTCGCAAACGGGACCGCATTCGGCGCCCGGTTCTACGCAGGCGATCACCCAGGTCGATCTGTCGGCTACGGCTCCGATCACCCCGATCACCCCGATCGCGCCGGTGCAGCCTCTGCCGCAGCATCCGCCGATCCCCGGCGCCCACCCGCTGCCGGATGGTCCCAAGCCACCCTCAGTGGCCCAAGTTCAAGCTGCCAAATCGAAAACGTCGCGCATCTCTTTGGATTCGGCCATCGGCGTCGCGCCCGAAAAGGAAGGCCCCAAGACCATCCGCCTGAAGCGTCCGTCTGATCTGACCACCCCGTCAGCGGCCCCCACGGTGCCTTCAACACCGTTGTCGCCGGCGGCATCCCGCAAGACCTCCCGCATTCCGGATTCGGCCCTGCCGTCGGTTGAGAGCGGCGGCGACGACGGTGGTGCGACTGTCACCCAAAAAAAGACGCTGAAAATCAAGCGTCCGGGCGCCAAGTCCGAGGCTTCGGCAGAGGGCGACGCGGGTGTTGGCGGCGACGGTTTCCCGGACGGCGTGCAGATGACGCCTATCAGCACGCTGGATTTTGCGGCAAAGGAAGAGTCTTCGGTCTTTACGACCATCGCCGTGGTCTGCGCAGCCGCAGCCGCTGTGGTGCTCGTGCTTCTGACGCTCTGCCTGGGTGCGCATGCTGTCGGCCCTGATGCCGGCAAGAATGCGGTAGCGTCGGTCGGCGGCCCGGAAATCCCCTGGCCCGGACGCATCGCCCAATGAGACGCATGACCCTCACGCGGCGCCGCGTGCTGCATGAAACGTAAGACCTATGTCATCGGGCATCGGAATCCCGACACCGATTCGATCGTTTCGGCGATTGCCTACGCGGAGTTGAAACGCCAGAAAGGGTTGAGCGACTGTTCTGCCGCGCGGGCGGGTAAGCTCACGCCGCAGACGGAGTATATCCTCGACCGATTCAAAATTCCGGCTCCGGAGTTTGTTCCAGATCTTGTGCCTAAAGTGGGGTATTTTCTCGCGGGCGGTGCGGTGACGGTCGGCGAGTCCGAGGCGCTCTGGGATGCCTTGGAGACGATGGAGCGGGAGAAGGTGAGTATCCTGCCGGTCGTGGATGCGCAGGGGCGTTACCGGGCTGTGCTGCACCATAACGCCTTCGCCAGCAACATCACCCGGAAGATCAACCCCCACCGCAAGGCGATCATTCCCACCAGCATCGATCTGCTGCTGAAGACGCTTCAGGCTCAGCCTGTCGTGACCTTCGGCGCGGGCGAGGTGGTGCGCTCTCGCATCCTGGTGGCCGGCTCCTCGTTTGAGTCGTTCCGGAGCCATCTCGAAAACGAAATCCCGGCCAATGCGCTGGTGCTCACCGGAGATCGCGAAGACGTGCAGCGGTTCAGCATCGAATGCGGCGCGCGCGCCGTGATCATCACCAACGGCATGCCGCTGGCCAAAGGCCTGCGCGAACTGGCCCAGGCCCGCCGCGTCTCGGTGATAATCTCGCCGTATGACACCTCCTCAACCGCCTTCCTGATCCTCTATTCGACGCCGGTCATGACCATGGCCGACGAGGACGCCAAACCGGTCGCGGCTGGCAGCTACGTACGCGCCGTGCGCGAGCAGCTCGCAGCCGCGCCTTCGCGCTGCCTGCCGGTGGTTGACGACGCGGGCGTCGTGGTCGGCATCTTCTCCGAGAGCGACCTGATCGCCGAGCCGAACATCGATATCATCATGGTCGACCACAACGAGATGGGGCAGGCGGTCGAGGGGCTGGAAAACTACCGCATCCTAGAGATCATCGACCACCATCGCCTAGGGAACTTTTCCACCCGCTACCCGATCACCTTCATCAACCGCGTGGTCGGCGCGACCTCAACCATCGTCGCCGGCATGTACATCGAGCAGAAGGCGGTGCTGACCCCCGGCGTCGCGGCGCTGCTGCTGGCGGGTATCCTGACCGACACGCTGATGTTGCGTTCGGCCACCACCACCGAGGCCGACCGCGAGATGGCCGAGTATCTGTCCGGACTGGTGAACTTGGACATTGAACCCTTCGGCCGCGAGATTTTCAGCAATGCCCGCAAGGTGGCGGATCTGCCGGTCGCCGATATCATCGGCATGGACGCCAAGGCGTATGCGGCGTGCGGCCAGCGTTTTGCCGTCAGCCAAGTCGAGGTCAGCGCGACCGACGACCTGCTGGTTCGCAAGGCCGAACTGCTGGAGGCGCTGAAGCAGCGCCGTGCGGAGGAGGGCCTCTTCTTCGCGGCGCTCATGATCACCGACATCACGGCGCTCAGCTCGATCCTGCTGGTTGACGGCGACGAAGCCTTCGTAAAAAAGATTGCCTTCCCTCGCCTCGACACCGGCGCCTTCCACTGCCGCGATATGCTCTCGCGCAAAAAGCAACTCATCCCGCTCCTGATCGAAATCATGGAGACGGTCCTCTGCGTCAGTTCGTGAGGCGAAGTCAGCGGCGCCCAGCGGCCGGCGGCAACACGGGGTGAAGGTCTGAGGGCTCATCGTCGTCAGCGGCCCCGTCATCGGCGAGGGCTTGCTCGAGGAGTGCGGGCGGCAGGGGCTTATTGACTTTGGCGCCAAGTTTGCGCAACGCCTCGACGCGGCCGATCAGATTCCCCCGGCCGTGCTGCAGGCGGGATAGGGCCAGATCAAAACACTGCGCGACATCCCCCAGGTTTTTCTTGGCTGCGGCCATCGCTTCGACGATCAACGTGACTTGGTCGTAGAGCCGGCCCGCACGGTCGGCGATCTGTTCGGCGTGGCGGTTTTCGTTCTCGCGCCGCCAAATCTGGGCGATCAGTTTGAGCGTGATCATCAGGGTGGCCGGCCCGGTGATCACGACGTTGGTCTCGGCCAACTCGTAGAGCAGGCCGGGTTCTGTCTGCAACGCACTCTGGTAGGCCGGTTCGAGCGGCACACACATCAGTACAAAATCAAGCGTGCGGTTGCCTAGCAGTGTGGTGTAGTTCTTGTCGCGCAGTTCAACCATGTGCCGGCGCACCGACTGTACGTGTGCGGCGAGCGCGGCGCGCCGTTCCTCGTCGCTCTCGGCATTGCAGGAGCGTTCGTAGGCGGTGAGCGAGACTTTCGCGTCCACAATGACCGATTTGCCGCCCGGCAGGTGGACGATGAAATCCGGACGCTGCGCCGCGCCGTTCTCAGTGCGTAGTACGGGCTGGACTTCGTATTCGCGTCCGTTCTCCAGTCCGGAGGCCTCCAACAGCCGCTCGACGATCAGTTCACCCCAATCGCCCTGACGCTTGGCGTCGCCTTTGATGGCACGCGCCAGATGGTTGGCCTCGTCGCTGACCTTGTTGCTCAGCATCTGAAGCTGGCGCACCTGTTCCAGCAGGCGGGCAGACTGCTCGGTGCCGTCCTTGTGCACCTCGTCAACCCGCTTGCGGAAGCCGTCGAGCTGTTCCCGCAGCGGCTGCAGCAGACCGGAGAGGCGTTCGCGGTTCTGCTCGGTAAACGCGCGTCCCTTGTCCTCGAAGATCCGGTTGGCCAGGTTTTCGAACTCGGCTTTGAGCCGCGACTCGGCATCCTGCAGCAAGTGGACCTTCTCCGACGCACTGCGCCGCTCGTGTTCGAGTTCGGCGGTCAGTCGGGCATTCTCGACCTGCAGCGCTTCGAGCCGGTCCGTACGCTCCTGCAGAAGACGGGCCGTCTGCAAGAAATCGGTCTCGCGCGTTTGCAGGCGGATCAGCGCGTCACGATCCGGCGTGTCGCGACCGGCACGCACCACCAGCCACGCGAGGAGCGCGAGTGTCAGGAGCAAAAGGATGAGAACGGTGTAGAGAAGGAAGGTCATGCGTGAAAATTACAACCAAACGTGGGCGCGGCGGGGGACATTTAATTCAGCAGGAGAACCGACCCTCTGGGGAATGGGAGGATCTCCAGCCGGTGGAAATCAAACTGAAGGTACCCGCCTATCGCAGGATCCTCGTCATAGCGGATCTTAATCATGTTGTTGCCCTTCTGCAGCAGCCCGCGGCTGAGGGGCAAGGTCACGAGGGTGCCGTCCGGAACCGGAGCGAAACTGGCGAGTGTTGTCTGGTTGAGATCCACGCTGAAGGCGTGGTTGGTGCCGCCGTTTCCTTGGCTGATGATGCGCGTGGTGTACACAAAGTCGTATTTTTCTGCGAGTTCGCCGGAGAGGCAGAAGTGCACGTTGACGTTGGTGTCGCCGGAGGAGATTGCCCTCTCCAACTGTTGCCAATTCGGATTGGTCACGAAAAAATCGTCCGGCGCGGAACCTTCGACGATGAACTCGGCCTGGTTATTGTCGTCGTAGCCGACTTGCCAGGAACCGGCGAGTTCGAGCCAGTCGAAGCTCATGTAAGACGATGGCCCCGAGACGTATTGGAGCGTCACGCTGTTTGTTCCGTCCACCAGACTGCCGGGGGCGATATGCCAGAAGAGATCCTGGCCGGCCACTGCGGTCCGTGTAGCATTTGTCACGGCATTGACGATCAGTCGGAGATCCGCCGATTTTCCTGATTCCGCCGATTGGGTCCGCAGGTGGAAAAAGTAGCCGAGCGCGGCCTGGCGCGCGTTCAGGGGCAGCTTAACCGTGGTTTGGGTCGAACCGGCTGTGACCGCGCGCCGCATGGTGTGCCATGGATCGCCGGGCAGGTAGTCGGAGTCGGTTTCCGACTCGAGCCGCAAGTCCTCTGGCCGGTTGTTCTTGAGGCCGATGTGAAAGAGCGGCTGCGGAGAGCCGAAAGCCTCGTTGACCTCGACCGATGAGAGCGCACGGTTCCAGACGGCCAGGTGGTTGACCGCGCCGATAAAGGACTTGCGCGCATTGCCGACCGCATAAGAGGTCGGAGAGGCCTCACATCCGACGATGCAGCCCATCGCGCCGATGGCATTCGTGATGGCGGCTGTGGTGTATTTTCGGTAAGAGAGCGCCCCGTTTTGCGGCCACAGATAAAACTCCACGGTGTCGGTGGGCTCGGTCACGCTGTTGTCTTTCACGACCAGCGCCACGTCATACCAGATGCCGGGCGTGACGGGCACGTCCATCTGGTAGCTGTTTTTCTGGCTATAAAACATCAGGCGCGGATACGTGTTGCTGCTCACGCCGAAGAGCCATCCGAAATACTTGTTCCACTCCATGCCTGTGTTGAAGAGCCAGCTCGTTTTTTCAAGCTCTGTAGGATACCCGTCCCAACGGAAACGCGTCACGAGGGTCACATCGCCCGCGAGCTGGAGATTCGACACGAGAAACGTGTCCGGCCAACAATTGGTCTGGCTCTGGACGGCTGTCTGGAAAAGCATCGATTTACGGCCGTAGTTCTGTCCGCCGGCCGGCGTCGCCTCCGGCGTGTCGATCCATTGCGGTCCGCCGGACGCGCCGCGTATGGCAGTCGCGTGCTTGCCGCTTGAACCCTTGGTCGCCGTGGTTCCCCAGTCGCGCTGGTCTCGGATTTCATCAAGGTCCGCCCGGTTGTCGGTATCGGGGTCATAATCGAAGTGCCACCAGGCTACGCAATCGTCATAGACTCCTCCCCGCACGGAAGCGGCGATCAGGGTTCCCCACGCGATCAAGAAGATTAGAGCATTCGATTTCGTAGTCATGCGCTTCTCCTCATTTCTGGATGATTCGTCCTGCCCATCTTCCGTGCGGCTCAGTCGCTGACAGACTTACAGATCAACCGTAACGGGAACGTCAGGATCGATGTAGCGTGGATTGTAGCATAAGGGTGCAAGGTTACGAAAGACGGGTTTTGAAGTCCTGATAACCGAAGGCGCGCACGGTGCGCAGCGTTCCGTCCGGCTCGCGCAGCATGATCGAAGGTAGGCGGATGCCGTTGAAGGTGTTGGTCTTGACCATCGTGTAGTGCGCCATGTCTTCGAAGATCAAGCGGTCGCCGGGCCGGAGCGGCGTGTCGAACGACCAGTCGCCGATGATGTCGCCCGCGAGGCAGGTGGCGCCCGCGAGCCGCACGGTGTGGGCCTTGACGCCGGGGTCGCAGCCGGGGTCGGCATCCGGCCCGGGTTCAGCCTGGCCCTGCCAGGCGGCGTCGCGGAAGACGCGCGGCCGGTA
>JAGOBZ010000111.1 GCA_017999015.1 Kiritimatiellia bacterium | reverse complement strand
GAACAGGAGAAAGAGGTCGCGGCGCATGCGCTGTGCGCCGCGCGCGCCGGCCAGATCCCTTGGTTTGAGTATGTCGAGGGCTCGTTCGAAGACGCCCACGGCGACATCTATTCGCACGAAGAACACTTCACCGGGCGTGACCACACGACGCGCGACGAGACCGAGTGGCAGGTCAGGGTCGCCATGTCGCTGCCGGTCTTCAACTGGCTGGGCGACGAGATCCGGCTGACGCGCACGCAACTGGCCGCCGCCGAAGCGCGCGTGCACGGTCAGTACGAGAGGGTCCGTTCGGAGGTCGGCGGCGTGCTGGACGACTGCCGGGCGGCTCAGACCGAGTGGGCACGCTTGGACGGCGAGAGCGTGCGGCTGCACGCCGAGATGCATGCGCGCATCGACGCGCTGGCCCAAGAGCCGACCATCAAGCGCGAAGAGGTGCTCGCCGCGCATGAAGAACTGCTGGCCTTCCGGCGTGTCTGCCTCAAGGCCCAGCGCGAATACTTGTTTATGGAGCAATGCCTGGAGACCGTGAGCGGCGGTGCGCTGCCGGAGGAACCAGAGAACGCCGAACGCTGAACGGAGAACGCCATGAACACACCGACCTCAAACACCCGCCGCATCATCCGCCTCCCGGGCCTGATCGTCTCCGGGCTCGCGACTTTTACGATTCACGCAGCGCTCACGATCAATGAAGCCTCTTACAGCGGATCAGACTTGCAAGACCAATACGGAGACACCCCGGACTGGGTGGAGCTTTATAATTCCGGCCCCGGTGGCATCAACCTTGGCGGCTGGCATCTCACAGACAAGGGGCAAGGTGACACTTGGCCGCCCGTCCCAACTGATATTCTCGAATCTGATGTTGTCCTTCCCAATTATTCGCTTGCTCCGGGCGCCTTTCTGATCGTGTTCTGTAAGTCCGGCGCAACCGGTGTGACCTGGACGAACGCGCCGAACATCGCCGCCATTCCTGAAAACACTGCTTGGCGCTACACGACAACCGTTCCGGTTTCAACATGGGCTTCGACCTCCTTCAACGATAGTCCGTGGGCCGCCGCTCCCGTGCCGGTCGGACATGATCCGGCCCGCGACAACCTGTCTTGCGCCACGCCACTTCCCACCCTGCCTCAAACCGTTTATTTCAGGCGTGCCTTTACGGTCCCGGCATCTTCATCGTCGATCACGGGACTTCTGGTGCGCGTCCGCGCAACCGATGGTTTTTGCCTCTATCTGAATGGAACCGAGGTTTACCGCCAGAACCTTCCCGCAGGCGCCCTGGCGCATGCGACTCCCGCCTCTTCAGATGTCCCGACCACGCAGTGGACAAGCATCACGCTTCCGACCGGCAGCCTCAATGCAGGATTGACAACCAACATTCTTGCTGCCGAAGTCCACCGCGCCGCAAGCGGCACCGATTTGGTCTTCGATCTCTCTCTGACGGCGCTGATCCACGAAGTCAAACCCATCGTCCACCTCGGATTCAACCTTGGCAGTGGCGAAAAACTTCATTTTTACAACTCATCCGGCATCCGGGTCCTCAAATTCAACGATGGCAACACTGTCGTCCCCGACGGACAGTCTCTTGGGCAGCCTGTTGACGGCAACACCACTGAAGACGGCGAGATCATCTACGCGCGCCCGACTCCCGGTCTGCCCAACGCGACATACGCGCAGAAATACTCGGTCACGCTCTTCTCGAATAAGCCGACCTTTTCGGTCGCGCCCGGCTTCTATGCCATCAACCAGCCCGTCGTGCTGTACACCCCCACTCCTGGTCTCCAGATCTACTACACTCTGGATGGCAGTGATCCCAGGGATAGCAGCTTGTTTGTGTACAGCGGTTACACCATCCCGCTCAACGCCGCCGCGCCGGCCACATCCGGCCTCGCGTGGCTGCGCACCAACCCGGTCGAAATCGGCGCTCAAGTGCCCGGCGCCGCTTGGCTGCCGCCGGTCGGCAGCGTGCCCAAGGCGGTGGTGCTCCGCGCGATCGCCGTCCAAGGTTCGCAGTGTTCGCCCGAGACGCGCGGCACCTACTTCATCGGCCCCGCCTTCACGACCCGCACCCTGCCCGCGGTATCGATCATCACCGACACGAACAACCTGTTCGGCTTCACCTCGGGCATCTACGTGCCCGGCAAGCATTATGCCGACTCGCCGGAAGGTTACGGCGCGAACAAGTGGGGCAAGCCCTACGCGAACTACCATCAGGACGATGACGATCAGACCTGGGAACGCCCGGTGCAGCTCGAACTCTTCGAGACCGCGCAGAACACCGCCGCCTTCTCGCTCGCGCTCGGCATGACCATGCACGGCGGCGGCACGCGCGCCATCCCGCAGAAGACGCTCTATCTCATGGCCCGCCTCGGCGAGTACGGCACCGACTTTGTCAACTACCCGCTCTTCCCGGACGAGAGCGCCACAAGCTACAAGCGCTTCCTGCTGCGCAACAGCGGCAACGACTGGTACGGCCCGATGTCCGGCGGCATCGCCACGATGCTCAAAGACGCGGTCTTCCACCGCATCGTCAAAGGGCTGAACACCTCGGTCATGGCCTACCGCCCGGTCACCGCCTACATCAACGGCGAGTACTGGGGCATCCACAACCTGCGCGAGAGCTTTGACAAGCACTACCTCGCCACACGCTACGGACTGGACGCCGACAACATGGACCTGCTGATGCATGAAGAAGATGAGATCGATGAGGACAAGGTCCAGATCACGCGCATCGACGGCGACAAAAACAGCGACGAAGAGTACGAGGAGCTGATCGACTGGATCCAGGCCAACCCGCTCTCGCTCGACGCCAACTACCGGTGCGTGCAGACAGCCGCCGTGTTCACCAACGCACTCGACATTGTGATTACCGGCATCGACGCCACCAACCACGCCGACTACATCATCGCCGAAACTTTCTTCGCCAACACCGACTGGCCGATCAACAATTGCGATTTCTGGCGGGCGCACACCAACCAGACCGCCACCTGCGGCGCAGTCGGCGACACGCGCTGGCGCTGGATGCTCTACGATCTCGACGTCGCCGGCGAGGAGGGCGCCGACTTCAACATGTTCGCCTATCTCTCATCCAGCAAGATGACCGGCGGCAGCGAACCCGGCTTCCTCATCAACCAGCTCTGGTCGAACTGGGGCTTCCGCAACTACTTCGTGACCCGCTACGCCAACCTGCTCAACACCACCTTCCGCCCCGAGCGCATGGCCGCGCTCATCACCGACGCCGCCGACGCGATCGCGCCCGAGGTCGAGCGCCACTTCCAGCGCTGGGGCCGCGCCTTCACGCAGGCGCAGTGGCGTACCGCCGTGACCAACGTGCTGATCGACTACACCGCCACACGCCATGCGGTCTCCTGGCAGCATCTCGACGCCCACTTCGGCCTGGGCGGAACCGGCACCCTCACGGTGAATAACCTCGACCCCGCCGGCACCGGCGGCCGTTTCATCGTCAACGGGATCACCATCACGACCGACACCGAAGGCGTCACCACGCGCGCCGCCTGGAGCGGCACCTTCTTCCGCAGCATGCCGGTCACGGTCGAGGCCGTGCCCGACGCCGGCTACGCCTTCGACGGCTGGGTCGGCACCGCCGTCACGAACCCCTCCCCCAGCCTCTTCGTTGGCGACACGCCGATCACCCTGACCGCGCGCTTCCGTCCGCTTGCCGCGCCCGCCTACCAGCCGACCGGCTACGAGCAGTGGCAACTCGCCAACTACATGGAGCAGCAGATCTTAGGCGAGGGCGCGGCCGCCGCAGACGCGCCCTCCGGGTACGCCGGCATGAGCAACCTCGCGCTGTACGCCTTCGGTATGAGCCGTTACGACGGCCTGACCGACGCGCAGCGGATCGCCCGCGCCCGTCTCTCCATCCACGCCCAGGACAACGCGCTCTGGCTGGGCTACACCCGCCTCAACGGCAGCTTCGACGATGTGCGCTACACCCTCAAAGTCGCGGACTCACTCGCCGCGCCGGTCGCGTGGAGCGATGCCGCCACCGGCATCGACCTTGACCCCGTGGCGCTCACCAACACGCTGGACGCTTCAACTTGGTACTTCGAAGTGCGCCTGCCGCAGGTCGCACCGGAACGCGACACGCGCTTCTTCAAGCTGGAAGCCGATCTGCAGTGAGGCCATCCCTATCAGTTTCCGTTTGCGCATGTCACGCGGGTTTCAGTATCATCGGCGCATGAAAAATGTCTTTATTTTGCTGGCGATGATGTTCGGCCTCGCGGCGGGCTGCCGCGTGTCGGACGTTCGTGAGATGGAGGTCCGGGTGCCGGCGATGGCCAGCGACGCGGATGTGCAGAAGGTCCGTTCGGCCTTATCGCAACTCGGCGGTGTCGACAAAGAAAAGCTGGCGTTTGACATCAACGGGCGCACGGTCAAAGTGCGATACGACTCCCTGGTGGTCGCTCACAAAAACATCGAAATCGCGATTGCCGAAGCCGGGTACGATGCGAACGGCATCAAAGCCATTCCGCCCGCGCCTGCACGTTGATGCGGGTGCGATATGCGCGCACAGGTTGAACAATTTCTGGATCACATCGCCTATGAGCGTGGGCTTTCCGAAAACACGCGCGCCGCATATGCTGCGGATCTGGCGGCCTTCGTCACGTTTCTGGAAGAGGGCGGAACGACAGCGACATTCGCGGCGGTCACGCGCCGGCAGGTGGCCGCTTTTCTGGACAGGCAACGGAAGCTGGGGTTTCGCGCGTCAACGCGCGCGCGGCGTCTGATCGCCATCAAGGTGTTGCTTGCCTTTCTTGCCGGAGAAGGTGTGATCCCGGCCGATGTCGCCGCCTTGATGAGCGCACCGGCGAAAGGGCGCGTGCTCCCGCGCACCTTGAGTGAACAGGAGATCGCGGGCCTGCTGGCCGCGGTCGACGGTGACGCGCCGCTGACCGTGCGTGACCGCAGCATGCTCGAACTTTTTTATGCGTGCGGGCTGCGCGTGTCCGAAGTGGTGTCGCTGCGGCTCAGCGATGTGCGGCTCGACGATGGCGTGGTCTCGTGCATCGGCAAAGGCAACAAGCAGCGTCTGATCCCTTTGGGCGCGGTAGCCGACACATGGCTGCGCCGTTATTTGGCCGAGTCGCGCCCGCGGCTGGCACGGGGCAACGCGGCGCAAAGCACGCTGTATCTGACGGTGCGCAGCGCTGCGTTCACGCGACAGGGCGTGTTCGCGATGCTGCGCAAACGTGCGGGAGAGGCTGCACTCGCACACGCGATATCACCCCACGTGTTGCGGCATTGCTTTGCCAGCCACCTGCTTGCGCACGGTGCGCAAATCCGCGCGATTCAAGAGATGCTCGGCCATGCCGACATCGCCACCACACAGATCTATACGCATGTCGACGACGGCCAGGCGCGTACGACACATGCCCGATTTCATCCGCGCGCCTGAAATACGGAATGCTTTGCCAAACACAAAGCAAGGCAAAAACACTAAATATTATTGGCATTTTTTGTTTTTGGGGTTGCTTATTCGGAAAAAAAGATTATGGTTTAACTTGTTGTGGGGTTAGTTTCCCTGCAAAAAAAGGAGTAAACTTATGGCTAAAAAGGCAACGCCGAAGACGAAAAGCGAAATCATGGCCGCCCTTGCCGAGGCTGGTGAAATCAGCAAAAAGCAAGCTGGCGCGCTGTATGATGCGCTGCTCTCAATCGCCTACGCTGGCGCGAAGGATCCGAAGGGCATCATGCTCCCGGGTCTGGGCAAGTTGATCAAGGTCAAGCGCCCCGCGCGCAAGGGCCGCAACCCCGCCACCGGCGAGGCGATCAAAATTCCGGCGAAGACGGTCGTCAAGTTCCGTCTGGCGAAAGCCGCCAAAGATGCTGTTCTCGGCAAGTAATTGACGGACCGGCACTCTCTTTTTTGAAGGTGTCGCGCGCAAGCGCGGCACCTTTTTGTTTTGCGGCTTTATCCCGCACTTCCGGGGTGCTACGATGGGGGTGTTTTTAAAGGCGCCTTCGCCCTGCGCGTTTGCCGGGTTGAAGTCTGGCGCGGCAAAAGATGCGGGGAGCGGGCAATGATGCAGCGACTTGAGGAACGGGCGGTTTCTGAATGTTTGGTGGCGGACGGGGGAATGGGCACACAGTTGCAGGCGCGCGGGCTGTGCCCCGGCGAGTGTCCGGAACTCTGGTGTTTGGAGCGGCCGGACCAGGTGCGAGCGGTACATGCCGCATACCGCGCGGCGGGCAGCCTGATCGTGGAGACCAACACGTTCGGCGGCAGCCGCTATAAATTGGCGCATTACGGGCTGGCCGACCGGACGGCGGAGATCAATCGCGCCGGCGCTGCGCTGGCGCGCGAAGTGGCCGGGGACAGTCAATACGTGATGGCGAGTATGGGGCCGACCGGTCTCTTCATGGAGCCTTACGGCGACGAGACCGAAGAGCATTTTTACGCGGCCTTCGCCGAGCAGGCGCGCGCCTTCGCGGCCGGCGGCGCGGATGCGGTGATCGTTGAGACCATGATGGCGATCGAGGAGTGCTGCGTCGCGGTGCGCGCGGTGCGCGAGACCACCTCGCTGACCTGTCTGGCCAGCTTCACCTTCGAGCCGCAGCCGGACGGCGGCTTCGCGTCGATGATGGGCGTGACTCCGGAGCAGTTTGCCGAGCGGGCGCTGGCCGCAGGCGCGCAGATCATCGGAGCCAACTGCGGCACCGGGCCGGACGCGATGGTGACGGTCATCCGGCGGCTGCGCGCTGCCGCACAGGTGCCCTTGATCGCGATGCCGAACGCCGGCATGCCGACACTCGTGGACGGCGAAACGGTTTTCCGCGAATCGCCGGAAGAGATGGCCTCGAAGGTTGGGGCACTGGTTGAAGCCGGCGCGACACTCATCGGCGGCTGTTGCGGCACGACGCCGGCCCATATCGCGGCCATAGCGCGCACGGTTCAAAACCTGCGCCAGACGGCCAGATAAGGAGTGGACGATGTTGTACTGGATCGCACCTTATTTGACGGAAGTGTGGGGACCTTTCCGCCTGTTCTCGTCACACTTGATGCTGCTGGCGGCAGGCGCCTTGACGGGCGGCCTCGTGATCTGGAGTTTCCTGCCGCGGCTGTGGAACCGTTTGCCCACTGACCGCGGCAAGATTTTGGCCGCCGACGGCGGTGGCGTCTCGGCCGGCAAACCCACCGGCGCCGGCGTGCTGATGGCGCTGCTGCTGATACCGGTGCTCGCGCTTTTTGTGCCCATGGGTTTCTGGGAACTCGGCACCGTGCTGTGCCTCTACCTCAGCATGTTGTTCGGCTATCTGGATGACCGCAGCAAGCTGCCCTGGGGCGAGTTAAAAAAAGGCCTGCTCGACTTGGCGGTGGCGCTGGGCGCGGCCTACTGTCTCTACATGGAGCATGGCTCTTACGTGTGGCTGCCTTTCTTCAAACACGCGGTTGATATACCGTTGGGATGCTACGTGCCGGGTGCGGCGCTTCTGCTCTGGTTCACGATGAACGCCACCAACTGTTCGGACGGCGTAGACGGGCTCGCAGGATCGCTGACGCTGCTCTCCCTGTTCGCACTGGCGGGCTTGCTGTACGGCGTGGTCGGCTACCGGCCGATCGCCGACTACCTGTTGATCCCGCACAATCCCGACGGCGCGCGCTGGGCGATCCTGGTGGCGACGGTGGCCGGTTCGCTCGCCGGTTACCTGTGGCACAATGCCGAGCCGAGCCGCGTGCTGATGGGCGATGCCGGATCGCGCCTGCTGGGCATGCTGGTCGGCGTGGCCGTGCTGGCGGCCGGCAACCCGTTCCTGATCGTGGTCGTCTCGCCCGTCATTCTGGTGAACGGCGGCACCGGCCTTTTCAAGCTCGTCCTGCTGCGCTCCTTCCGCCGTATCGGCTTCGACGTGCGTCCGCCGAACACCCTCTCTCTGGAAGCGGCGTCGCGTCAGCACACGCTCATCAAAGTGTTGCATAGCGTGAGGTTCCCGCTGCACGATCATTGCCGTAAGAACATGCACTGGAGCAACGCCCAAGTCCTGATGCGGTTTGTCTTGATCCAATCTTTCCTGACGCCGCTTCTCTTCGTCATCCTCGTCAAAATCCGTTAGCCGCAGGCCGCCGGACGCGGCCGGAAAGGGATCTGCATGCCGAGAGCCATCCTCGCCACATTAGGTGCGCGTGACCGCCTGCTGGTAGACGGCGCCGCCGTGTTGGCGGCGCACTGCAACGTGACCGCCGGCGCGGTCATGCGTCTCGACGACCTGGCGGAACATGCGCTGCACCCTCAGGACGGCGCGCTTGCCGCATGCTTTGCGGGCGAAACCTCGTTTGTGGTGGCGGGGTCGCGACCGCGCGCGGTGCGGGCGCTGCTGGCGTTCGGCGGCGTGGCCTGCGACGAGCTGGACATCGAGTGGATCGCGCTGCCGTTCGATCGAGAGGCGCTCAAGCGTGAATATGGGGTGCCGTGGTACCCGGTGATCGACCGCACGCGTTGCAGCGGCTGCGGCACCTGCCACGATTACTGCCTCTTCTCAGCCTACGCCCAGGAACCCCGTGCAGTCCCGGCAGAGCGCGTGCGCGTCACGGCTCCGCTCAACTGCAAAACGGGCTGTCCCGCCTGCGCCCGGCTTTGTCCGGAGGCTGCGCTGATTTTCCCGTTCTGCGCTGAAGCGGAGTTGAACGGCGAGATTGAAACCCCGCAACGGCGCTCGCCCGAGGCGTTGGCCGACGCGCTAGGCAACGACCCCATGCGCGTGCTTGCGGAGCGCCGTGCGAAAAAGGGGTTGATCGACCGGCAGAAATTCGACCAGGCGGAGAAAGACAGGATCCTTCACTCAGGCGTACTGTGAGGCAACAACGTGTGGTCTCAGGTTGCGGGTTGCGGGGACAGCCGACAACCCCTTGCATGCTCAACGGCTGGACGAGCAGACGCTGGTCCCTCCCCTGCGCCGGGCTGAAAGTCTCTTCCTCCCTCCTCCTTTATCCTTCCTCCTTTAAAAAAACCGTTAGTGGCGACCGAACAGGTCACGGTAGAACGGCGTCCAGTAAGAGAGCAGCAGATCGGCGCCTGCGCGGTCGAGCGCGGCCAATGCTTCGCGGGCCATGCCGTACAGATCCCCCCAGCCGCGTTCGGCAGCCGCATGGATCATGCTGTATTCGCCGCTGACATTGTATG